>NZ_JBHYJH010000047.1:48357-56266 GCF_042740445.1 Streptomyces sp. NPDC059003
CAGCCCCCGTTCCCGCGCTGTCCCGACGTGAAGGGGCCCACGCCCGCCCACCGCGCCCAGCGGGCCGCGCCGGAGGCTGGCGGAAGGGCGGCACGATCGGATCGTGCCGCCCTTCGGCGTGCCTCCGGCGCCAGGTCGTGTCGGCAAAGTCCCGCCTGCCCCGCGACGCCTGGCGCGACCTAGGCCGAGGGCCAGGCCTCCGCGAGCATCTTGCGGGTGTCGGCGAGGAGTTGGGGCAGCACCTTCGTGTGGCCGACGACGGGCATGAAGTTCGTGTCGCCACCCCAGCGCGGCACGATGTGCTGGTGCAGATGCGCGGCGATCCCGGCGCCCGCGACCGCTCCCTGGTTCATGCCAATGTTGAAGCCGTGCGCCCCGGACGCGGCGCGCAGGGCCGTCATCGCCTGCTTGGTCAGCTCGCCGAGCTCGGCCGTCTCCGGCCCGGTCAGCTCGGTGTAGTCGGCGACGTGGCGGTAGGGCACGACCATCAGATGGCCGCCGTTGTACGGGTACAGATTGAGGACCGCGTACACGTGCTCGCCGCGCGCGACGACGAGGCCGTCCTCGTCGGACTTGGCCGGGATCGAGCAGAAGGGGCAGCCGTCGTCGGCCCCCGGACCGCTGGGCTTGTTCTCCCCTTGGATGTACGCCATCCGGTGGGGCGTCCACAGGCGCTGGAACGCGTCCTGCGTCCCCACTCCGATCTGCTGCTCCGGCTCAGTCGTCATGGTGGCCAGCATATTCGCCGCCACGGACGTGACGAGGGGCGGCCCCGAACGGGACCGCCCCTCGCGCCAGGCGTACGCGGCGGCCGTCAGACCTGGGTACGCTCCGCCACGACCTTCACGATCTTGGCGATGGCGTCCTCGGCCGGAATGCCGTTCTCCTGCGAACCGTCGCGGTAACGGAACGAGACGGCGCCGTTCGCCATGTCCTCGTCGCCCACGATGATCATGAACGGCACCTTGCTGCGCTGCGCGTTGCGGATCTTCTTCTGCATGCGGTCCGAGGACGCGTCGACCTCGATCCGCAGCCCCTGCTGCCTCGCCTTCTCGGCGAACTCCTGCAGATACGGCACGTGCGCGTCACCGACCGGGATCCCGACCGCCTGCACCGGGGCCAGCCACGCCGGGAAGGCGCCCGCGTAGTGCTCGAGCAGCACGCCGAAGAACCGCTCGATCGAGCCGAACAGCGCGCGGTGCAGCATGACGGGCTGCTGCTTGGAGCCGTCCGCCGCGGTGTACTCGAGGCCGAACCGCTTCGGCTGGTTGAAGTCGACCTGGAGGGTCGACATCTGCCAGGACCGGCCGATCGCGTCCTTCGCCTGCACCGAGATCTTCGGGCCGTAGTACGCGGCCCCGCCCGGGTCAGGGACCAGCGGAAGGCCCTGCTTCTCGGCGGCCTGGCGCAGCGCCTCGGTGGCCTCGGCCCAGTCCTCGTCCGAGCCGATGAACTTGTCGGAGTCGTCGCGGGTGGACAGCTCGAGCTCGAACTCGTTCAGGCCGTAGTCGCGCAGCAGGTCGAGGACGAAGGTGAGGAGCTTGTCGAGCTCCTCGGCCATCTGCTCCTTGGTGCAGTAGATGTGCGAGTCGTCCTGGGTGAAGCCGCGCGAGCGGGTCAGGCCGTGCACGACGCCCGACTTCTCGTAGCGGTACACGGTGCCGAACTCGAAGAGGCGCAGCGGCAGCTCGCGGTAGGAGCGCCCGCGCGACTTGAAGATCAGGTTGTGCATCGGGCAGTTCATCGCCTTGAGGCGGTAGTTCTGCTCGTCGAACTCGATCGCCGGGAACATGCCCTCCGCGTAGTGCGGCAGGTGCCCCGAGGTCTCGAAGAGCTTCTCCTTCGAGATGTGCGGGGTGTTCACGAACTCGTAGCCCGAGTCCTCATGGCGCTTGCGGGAGTAGTCCTCCATCACCTTGCGGATGACGCCGCCCTTGGGGTGGAAGACCGCGAGGCCGGGGCCGAGCTCCTCCGGGAAGGAGAACAGGTCGAGCTCCGCGCCGAGCTTGCGGTGGTCGCGCTTCTCGGCCTCCGCGAGGAACTCCAGGTGCGCCTTCAGCTCGTCCTTCGACGGCCACGCGGTGCCGTAGATGCGCTGGAGCTGCGGGTTCTTCTCGCTGCCTCGCCAGTAGGCGGCGGCGGAGCGCATCAGCTTGAACGCCGGGATGTTCCGGGTGGTGGGCAGGTGCGGACCGCGGCAGAGGTCCTTCCAGCACAGCTCGCCGGTCTTGGCGTCCACGTTGTCGTAGATGGTGAGCTCGCCCGCGCCGACCTCGGCGTCGGCGCCGTCGGCGGCCTGCGCGGCGTTGCCCTTGAGGCCGATGAGCTCCAGCTTGTACGGCTCGTCGGCGAGCTCGACGCGGGCGTCGTCGTCGGTGGTGACGCGGCGCGCGAACCTCTGCCCCCGCTTCTGGATCTCCTGCATCTTCTTCTCGATGCGCTTGAGGTCCTCGGGGGTGAAGGGCTCCTTGACGTCGAAGTCGTAGTAGAAGCCGTCCCGGATGGGCGGGCCGATGCCGAGCTTGGCGTCGGGGAAGAGCTCCTGCACGGCCTGGGCCATGACGTGCGCGGTGGAGTGGCGCAGGATGTTCAGGCCGTCCTCGGAGGAGATCTCGACGGGCTCGACCTCCTCGCCGTCCTTCAGCTCGTACGCGAGGTCCTTCAGCTCGCCGGCGACGCGCGCGGCCACGATGGTGCGCTCGCCCCCGAAGAGGTCGGCGGCCGTAGTGCCCGTGGTCACCACGCGCTCTTCCCGCTCGGAATCGCGTTGGATGATCACACGGACGTCTGACACCGGTCTCTCCTGCCTGAAGGGGTCTGCGGCAGATCTGCTCCTGCACGCGCAACGAATCGTACCGAGCCCCGGGGGCCCACCGCGAAACGGTTATCCCCGGTCCCCGCTCAGGTCCCGCTCCCGTCCCGCGCAAGCCCCGTGAACGCCCCGCCCGGGGCCCGGCCTCAGTCCCCGCTGCACGCCTCCTCGAAGAAGTCCAGGTTCTCCTGGAGCGACTTCATCAGGCGGTCCCGCTCGGCGTCGTCCACCTGCACCGGCACCACCTGCGTCGCGTCGGTCAGGCGCCGGAAGCCGCCGCGGCTCTCCAGACGGCCGTGCACCCGGATCGGCAGGCCCAGCAGATGGGCGTGCCCGGCGATCCGGTACGCCTCCTCGTCGAGGGACATCCGTACGTGCGGGACCTCGGCGCCCGCGAGGACCCGCACCCGCACCGTGCCGGAGCCGCGCGGTCCCGAGCGCCGCATGCGCACCACGGCCCCGGTGATCCGCACGGGCACGGACGGCTCGTCGCGCAGATAGCGGGCCCCGGCCTCCCGCAGGACCGCGAGGTCCCCGGGCGAGAACTCGACGGGTTCGGCGGACGCCGCACAGCCCTCGGGCGTGCCTGCGGCGGGCGACCACGCGACGTGCACGCGGGCGCCCTCGGTGCCGCGGACGAGGGCGACGACGGCCTCGACGAGCTCATGGCTCACGCCGGCCCGGACGGCGCCGTCGAAGGCGTCCATGCCGCCGGTGGCGCGCCGGTAGTCGATGGCTTCGCGGGCGGCGTACAGGGCCTGGTGCAGCCGTACGGCGAGGGGCCGGCCCGCGGGTACGGGCACGAAGGCGGTCAGCTTCCGTCCGCCCGGGGCGGGGCCGACGAGGACGTTCTCCAGGGACGCGGCGGCGGGGCGGCGGTGGCGTGCGCCGTAGTACCCGGCGCGTTCGCGGGCCGCGAGGGCGCCGGCGAGGAGCATCTGGCGGGCGGCGGCGCGCAGCTGTTCCTCGACGGTCCAGGGCGCGGCGCCGGCGGGGCCGCCCGGCACGTCGCGCCACCAGCGGATCTCGTCGCTGGGCACGGCGAGCGAGACGAGGACCTCGCGCGCGGACGGCGAGGAGCTGCGGGCCAGGGCGGTGAGCGCCTCGCCGAGCAGGTCGTCGCTGTCGGGGAAGGCGCGGCTCTCGGGCACGAGGAGGCTGGTGCCGCCGTGGCCGGTGCCGGGCGGGGTCCAGCGGGAGTAGCGCCCGGCGGCCCCGCCCCTGCGCCGCCAGCCGTGCCGGTCGAGGAGGGCGCCGAGGACGGCGGGGTCGACCTGCGCGGGTTCGGGCGGGTCGGTCCACCGGAGCGGGGTGGGGGCGGGGTGGGGGCGCACCCCGTGTACGGGGGCGGGCTCGTCGATCGGGCGGTGCATCAGGGTCTCCCTCCCGTCCCGACGCGCGTCATGATCTCGCAGAGCGCCCGGTCGTCGAAGATCCGTGCGGTCGGGACGCGGACGGTGGTCCGCCGCCTGCCGGTCACGGGGTGCCCGGCGAGGTTGGTCCAGTAGCAGCAGTGCCGCAGGTCGAGCCGGTCGTGACCGGCGCGCAGCCAGTCGTCGCGGGACCGGGGCACGAGCATGACGACGAGTATTTTGTGCACGGACACCGGCGTGCGGGCGAGCTTCACCAGGTGGGCGTTGTCCAGGGTGAAGGAGAAGGCGGGCCCCGCCGGGTGGGGCGGTATCTGGTACGTGCACTTGAGCTGCACCTTGATGGTGACCTCGTCGTCGACGGTGTGGCCGGGGGCGCTGTGGCTGACGTGCCAGTCGATGCCGTTGTCCGGAAAGGGCTGGGAGAGCGAGCAGCCCGCGGCGGCCGCGACCGCGTGCAGATAGCCCACCTGAAGGGTCTCCATACAGGCGGTGGTGGCGAGAGTGCCGCGCGGCGGTGCGATCCGCTCGGGCAGCAGCCCGCCCTGTTCGGGCTGCGCGAGCGCCATGTCCCCAAGCCTTCCGAACCGGTGGTCCCGTTCGGGCCGGTCGATGTCCGTGCCCTGAACCTGTGGTGCCGTACCTCTGTTGTCTCCGGGGCGGGTTCGGCGCAAACGGCCCGGGTATCACCAGCGTGGGCAGTAGTGCAGGTCAACTGCCGGATCTGAACGAGGAGTTGCGTCGGGATGACGTGCTGGTATGAGGGGCCCTTGGCCGCATTCGACACGGAGACCACGGGTGTCGACGTCGAGACCGACCGGATCGTGTCGGCCGCCGTCGTGGTGCAGAACGGCGCGGGTGCCCGGCCGCGCGTGACCCGCTGGCTGGTGAACCCGGGCGTACCGGTGCCCGAGGCCGCCACCGCGGTGCACGGTCTGACGCAGGAGCATCTGGAGCGCAACGGCCGCTGGCCGGCTCCGGTGATGGAGGAGATAGGGCGCGAGCTGGCGGAGCAGGGCGCGGCGGGGCGGCCCCTCGTGGTGATGAACGCGCCGTTCGACCTGACGCTGCTCGACCGGGAGTTGCGCAGGCACCGGGCGTCGTCGCTCGCGCGCTACGTGGAGAGCTATCCGCTGTGCGTCATCGATCCGCGGGTACTCGACCGGCATCTGGACCGCTACCGCAAGGGCCGGCGCACGCTGTCGGACCTGTGCGAGCTCTACGGCGTGGAGCTGAGCGGCGCGCACGACGCGGCGGCCGACGCGCAGGCCGCGCTCGATGTCGTCCGGGCAGTGGGGCGCCGCTTCTCGGCGCGCCTCGACCGCCTGTCCCCCGCGGAGCTGCACACGTTGCAGGCGGTGTGGCACGCGGCGCAGGCGCGCGGTCTGCAGGCGTGGTTCGCGCGCAGCGGTTCGTCGGAGGCCGTGGACCCGGCGTGGCCGCTGCGTCCCGAACTGCCCGCGGCGGCCTGACCGTTCACCGCGCGAAGCCTGCGGCTGCCGTGTCGTCAGGGCATGAAAAAACCGGTCCGTCAGTGACGGACCGGCATTCTCCGGGTGGGCGATACTGGGTTCGAACCAGTGACCTCTTCGGTGTGAACGAAGCGCTCTCCCACTGAGCTAATCGCCCGGGAACGCACTGAACAATACAGGTCCGGGCGCCGATCCTTCAAACCGCCCACCCGCCACCCGACCGCCACCCCTCAACGACGCGCTACGCGCGGCCCCTCCAGGTCCAGGTACGAGGCCAGGCCCCTGCGGCCCGCCCGCATCATCAGCGCGTGGTTCAGCCGGAACAGCGGCCTGCCGGGGACGGCCAGGCGTCGCATCAGCGGCTTGCGGACCTCGACTTCCTGGTCGTAGCGCACGAGGGTGCCGCCCGCGGGCGCCGCGGTGAGCGTCCAGCGGGCCCAGCCGTCGAGGTCGCCGCTCATGGTGATCTCGAGGACGCCGCGTCCGGGGTCGCGGCGCGCCTCCCGGGCGGTGATCACGAGGTCGTACGGAAGCAGCGAGCGAAGCCGCACGGTCCCGCTGCGGTCGTCGACGCGCGTCACCTCGCGGACCTGAGGCCACCAGGCCGGGTAGTCCTCGGCCCGCTCCAGGACCGCGTACACGGCGGCGGGATCCGCGGACAGGATCCAGCGGCTTCGGAATCGGTAGTGACACCAGTCCATGGAGCAAGTGTGCGCCGCACGGAACCGACGGTGCGTCAACTCGGAGGAAATAGGAATGAGTTATTCCGGGCGGCGCGCGGAGGCCGCGAATTTCCATGAAAGGCCGTCAAATACGGCAGTGGCCCGGAGGCTGTTTCCAGCCTCCGGGCCACAATCCCGGGTGGGCGATACTGGGTTCGAACCAGTGACCTCTTCGGTGTGAACGAAGCGCTCTCCCACTGAGCTAATCGCCCGGGCGCAGAGAGAACATTACCCCATGTCAGGGGGTGCCTCCGACCACCCTGCCGGGCACCCCGGCAGGGCCCGGATCACTGATCGTTGATCTTCCAGGGCATCTGGATGCCGAACTTCCAGAGGTAGATGCCGCCGAGGGCCGCGATGATCACCAGGCCGATGACGGTGAGGATGATGTTGCGCCGGCGCACGCGCGGGTCGAGAGCGCGCTGTGCGGCCTCGGTGACCTTCCGCTTTGTCCAGCGGAGCACCAGTTGCGCCCAGACGAACTCGGTCGCCCAGATCGCCATGCCGCCGAAGATGACCACCCAGCCCGGTCCGGGCAGCGGCAGCATGATGATGCCCGCGATCACCACCGCGAGGCCCACGATGAACACGCCGACCTGCCAGCTCAGGTGCAGGGCCCGGCGCGCCTTGACGAACTCCGGCGCCCGCGAACCGAAGGGCTTCTCGGGCTTGGTCCGGCCCTCCGCGCCCTCGGTCGCGTCGGCCACCGCCGGCTCGTTACTCCCCGTATTCATGCCGCCAAACCTTACCGGACGGAAACCCGTCACCGGAATGGCCGTACGAACCAATGGGACAGTCCGCCATACGAGCCACCTAAAGACACGCAAAACTCCCAGAGGGGTTTACAACGGCACCGTAGGTGGCATGTCGATTTCGCCGACGTGCGAATCCCCGAGCGCACACTGAGCGAAAGGCCTTGGCGCTTATGAACACCACGGTCAGCTGCGAGCTGCACCTGCGCCTCGTTGTGTCGAGCGAGTCCTCACTGCCTGTACCCGCAGGACTGCGGTATGACACGGCCGATCCCTACGCCGTGCACGCCACCTTCCACACCGGAGCCGAGGAGACCGTCGAGTGGGTGTTCGCCCGCGACCTCCTCGCCGAGGGCCTGCACCGGCCCACGGGCACCGGAGACGTCCGAGTCTGGCCGTCCCGCAGCCACGGTCAGGGCGTCGTCTGCATCGCCCTGAGCTCCCCCGAGGGCGAGGCTCTGCTCGAGGCCCCGGCGCGGGCCCTGGAATCGTTCCTGAAGCGTACCGACGCGGCCGTGCCGCCCGGCACCGAACACCGCCACTTCGATCTCGACACGGAGCTCTCGCACATCTTGGCCGAAAGCTAGTCCGGCCGGTCCGGGAGCCGCCCGCCGCCGTCCGACTCGGGGAGACGGCGCGGGTGAAGCGCGGGTACGACAACGACATACCGGAAGGCACAGCAGGCACCGGCGCCGGAGCCGCGGAATTCCGCGGCGGCCGGGCCGGGGGGGGGGGGGGCCGCGGCGCCCGCCGCGCCCGCGGGCGCGCCGCGGCGAGAGGT
>NZ_JBHYJH010000048.1:0-25749 GCF_042740445.1 Streptomyces sp. NPDC059003
GCGGAGCCCCCTGGTTTCGGTGAAGGGGCGGGCCTGGGGCGCCCCGCGAGGCCACCGTCACTCGGCGCCCCCTTCGAGCTCCCCCTCAAGCTCCAGAAAGACGGCCCGCAACCGCTCCAGCGTCTCCGGGTCGGGCGCGGCCCACAGCCCCCGCTCGGCCGCTTCCAGGAGCCGCTCCGAGATCCCCCGCAGCGCCCACGGATTGGACCGCTCCATGAACGCCCGGTTCTCCGGGTCGAACACGTACTCCGCCGACAACTTCTCGTACATCCAGTCGTCGACCACCCCCGCCGTGGCGTCGTACCCGAAGAGATAGTCCACGGTGGCGGCCATCTCGAAGGCCCCCTTGTAGCCGTGGCGCCGCATCGCGGCCATCCATCGGGGGTTGACCACCCGCGCCCGGAAGACCCGGTGCGTCTCCTCCCCGAGCGTCCTGGTCCGCACCTGGTCCGGCACGGCCGAGTCACCGACGTACGCCTCCGGGGACGCCCCCGTCAGATGCCGCACCATGGCGACCATGCCGCCGTGGTACTGGAAGTAGTCGTCGGCGTCCGCGATGTCGTGCTCTCTGGTGTCGACGTTCTTCGCCGCCACCGCGATCCGCCGGAACGCCGCCTCCATGTCGCCGCGCGCGGCCCGCCCGTCGAGCCCCCGCCCGTACGCGTAGCCGCCCCACACCGCGTAGACCTCGGCGAGGTCGGCGTCCGATCGCCAGTTCCGGGCGTCGATCAGCGGCAGCAGGCCCGCGCCGTACGCCCCCGGCTTGGACCCGAAGACGCGCGCGGTGGCCCGCCGCCGGTCCCCGTGCCCGGCGGTGTCCTCGTCGGCGTGGGCGCGGACGTAGTTCTGCTCGGCGGGCTCCGCGAGGTCGGCGACCGCCCGCACCGCGTCGTCGATGAGCCCCACCACATGGGGGAACGCGTCCCGGAAGAACCCGGAGATGCGGACCGTCACGTCGATGCGGGGACGGCCGAGCTCCGCGAGCGGCACGATCTCGAAGCCGGTGACGCGGCGCGACGCGTCGTCCCAGACCGGACGGCAGCCGAGCAGCGCGAGGACCTCCGCGATGTCGTCGCCCTGCGTGCGCATCGCGGAGGTGCCCCAGACGGTGAGGCCCACCGACTCCGGGTACGCGCCGGTGTCCGCGAGATAGCGCGCGACCAGCGAGTCCGCGAGGGCCTGACCGACCTCCCAGCTGAGCCGGGACGGGATGGCCTTGGGGTCGACGGAGTAGAAGTTGCGGCCCGTCGGAAGGACGTTCACCAGGCCGCGCGTGGGCGAGCCGGAGGGCCCGGCCGGGACGTAACCGCCGTCGAGGGCCCGCAGGATGTGCCCGATCTCGTCCGTCGTGCGGGCGAGCCGCGGCACGACCTCCTCGCAGGCGAAGCCCAACACCGCGACGGCGTCGGGAAGTTCGACGCCGATGACCTCACGCACCAGGGCGCGCGCCGCGGCGGGCTCCCAGCCGCGCTCCTCCATGCCCTCGGCGAGTCTCCGGCACAGCTGCTCCAGGAGGTCGACGGCGTCGGCGCCCGTCCGCGCGGGCCCCGCGGCCAGGGCGGTCAGGGCCTCCGGGACCTTCACCGGGGCGCCCGGCTCGCCGAGCAGCTCCTTCTCGACGAGGCCGAAGTACTCGGCGAGGCAGGCCCTGAGGCCGGGAAGCGCGTTCGCCTGCCCGCCCCACACCTGGGCGGCGCGCAGCACCGCGAGGACCAGGTTGACGCGCGCCTCGCCGACCGGGCCGCCGCCGAGCACGTGCAGGCCGTCGCGGATCTGCACGTCCTTGATCTCGCACAGATAGCCGTCGATGTGCATCACGAACGCGTCAAAAGCCGCGTCGTCCGGCTGCTCGTCGACGTGCAGGTCGTGGTGGAGCTCCGCGGCCTTGACCAGGGTCCAGATCTGGGCGCGCACGGCCGGGGCCTTCGTCGGGTCCAGGTCGGACACCAGCGCGTACTCGTCGAGCAGCTGCTCCAGCTTCGCCAGGTCGCCGTACGTGTCGGCGCGCGCCATGGGCGGCACCAGGTGGTCCACGACGGTGGCGTGCCCGCGGCGCTTGGCCTGGGTGCCTTCGCCGGGGTCGTTGACGATGAACGGGTACACGAGCGGCAGGTCGCCGAGGACCGCGTCCGGGGCGCAGCCGCCGCTGAGCCCGAGGCCCTTGCCGGGCAGCCACTCCATCGTGCCGTGCTTGCCCATGTGTACGAGCGCGTCGGCGCCGAACGTGCGGTCGAGCCAGCGGTACGCCGCCAGGTAGTGGTGGGACGGCGGCATGTCCGGGTCGTGGTAGATCGCGATGGGGTTCTCGCCGAAGCCGCGCGGCGGCTGGATCAGCACGACGACGTTCCCGAACCGGAGCGAGGCGAGCACGATGTCGTCGCCGTCGACGTACAGCGAGCCCGGCGGCTCGCCCCATGCCGCGAGCATCGCGTCCCGCAGCTCGGGGTCGAGCGTGGCGAACCACCGCTGGTAGTCGGCGAGCGGCACGCGCGCGGGCGCGGCGGCCAGCTGCTCGTCGGTGAGCCACTCGACGTCGTGGCCGCCGGCGCCGATGAGGGTGTGGATCAGCTCGTCGCCGTTGTCCGGGTGGCCCTCGACGCCGTATCCCGCGGCGCGCAGCGCGTCCAGGACGCGGACGGCGGACGCGGGCGTGTCGAGGCCGACGGCGTTGCCGACGCGGCTGTGCCTGGTCGGGTACGCGGTGAAGACCACGCCGATCCGCTTCTCGGCGTTGGGCTTGTGCCGCAGCCGCGCGTGGCGCACGGCGATCCCGGCGACGCGCGCGGCCCGCTCGGGGTCGGCGGTGTACACGGGCACGTCGTCGGGGCCGCGCTCCTTGAAGGAGAACGGGACCGTGACCAGGCGCCCGTCGAACTCGGGGATCGCCACCTGCATCGCGGCGTCCATGGGGGACAGGGCGGCGGCGGACTCCTGCCAGGCGGCGCGCGAGGTCGTCAGACAGAGCCCTTGCAGGAGCGGCACGTCCAGCTCGGCGAGCGCGCCGATGTCCCAGGCCTCTTCGTCGCCGCCCGCGCTCGCGCCGGACGCGTGGGTGCCGCCGGCGGCGAGCACGGTCGTGACGAGCGCGTCGGCCCGGCCGAGGAGCGCGTACAGGCCCGGGTCCGCGCCGCGCAGCGAACCGCAGTACACGGCGAGGGCGTTGGCCCCCCGCGCCTCGATCGCGTCGCACAGCGTGTCCACGAACGCGGTGTTCCCGGACAGCTCGTGCGCCCGGTAGAACAGCACGGCGACGGTGGGCCGCCCCTCGCTGTGCGGGCGGTCGCCGTGCACGCCGTACTCGGGCATCTGCTGCGGCTCGGCGAAGCCGTGACCGGTCAGGAGCACGGTGTCGGACAGGAACCGCTCGAGCTCCGCGAAGTTGGCGGGTCCGCCCTCGACGAGATAGCGCAGGGCCTCGGCCACGACGCCCGCGGGCACGGACGACTCGGCCATCAGCTCCGCGTCCGGCACGGCCTCGCCGCCGAGCAGCACCGTGGGAATCCCGGCGGCCCCGAGCGCCGCGAGCCCGTCCTCCCATGCCCGCTTGCCGCCGAGGAGGCGTACGACGGCGACGTCCGCGCCGTCGACGAGCGCGGGCAGCTCCGCGCGCACGTCGACGCGGGCCGGGTTGCCGATGCGGTAGGGCGCACCGGAGGCGCGGGCCGCGAGCAGGTCCGTGTCGGCGGTGGACAGCAGCAGGACGGTCATTTCGGTGCCCCCGGTGCGACGAAGGGAAGACCGACCGGCGCACCGGTCTCGATCAGGCGCAGCAGCGCGTCCGTGTCCGCGTGTTCTTCGATGAGGTCGCCGAGCAGGTCGAGCTGCTCCTCGCGCAGCGCGGCGAAGCTGGTGTCGGGGGCGGGTACGAAGCGGCGGCCCGCGGCACGGGCCACCTCGGTGAGGAAGCGGCGCCGGAACGCGTCGCTCTCCAGCGAGCCGTGCCAGTGCGTGCCCCACACCGCACCGACCCGGCAGCCGTCCAGGCTGTGTCCATTGTCATCAGAGATGAACGCCTCACCGCCGAGGACCTCTGCGACGCCGTGGTGGATCTCGTACCCCTCGACGGGCTCCCCGAGCGCCTTGCCGACGGGCCGCGCGAGGGTCTTCTCGCGCCGGAAGGTGACGCGCACCGGCAGCAGGCCGAGCCCGGCCACGGACCCGGCGCGCGACTCGACGTCGTCCTCGATGTGCTCGCCGAGCGCCTGGAAGCCGCCGCAGATCCCGAGCACCGGCCGGCCCTCCGCGGCCCGCCGCGCAAGGGCGTCCGCGAGCCCGCGCTCCCGCAGCCATTCAAGAGCCCGGACGGTGCCGCGGGTTCCCGGTACGACGGCGAGGTCGGCGTCGGCCAGCTCCTCGGCGCGGTCCACGAACCGGACGACGACACCGGGTTCGGCGGCCAGTGCGTCCACGTCGGTGAAGTTCGACATGAGCGGCACGGCGCACACGGCGACGCGCAGCACGTCGTCGCCGACCGGGGGCGCCACCACGGACTCCCTGACCGCCCCCCGCAGCGACACTCGGAGCCCGTCCTCCTCGTCGATCCCGAGCCCGTGCCGGAACGGAAGGACGCCGAACGTCCGCCGCCCCGTGAGCCCGTGCAGCATGTCGAGCCCCGGTTCGAGCAGCGACACGTCACCGCGGAACTTGTTGACGAGGAACCCGGCAACCAGCTCCTGATCGGCGGGGCTGAGCAGGGCGACGGTCCCGAAGAACGACGCGAAGACACCTCCGCGGTCGATGTCGCCGACGACCACGACGGGGAAGCGGGCGGCGCGGGCGATGCCCATGTTCACGATGTCGGTGCGCCGCAGGTTGATCTCGGCGGGGCTCCCGGCCCCTTCGCAGATCACGGCGTCGTACGTCCTCCGCAGCTCCTCGAGACACCCCACGACGGTGTCGAGCAGCGCGCCCTGGCGCCCGCCGTGGTAGCCGCGCGCACTCATCTCGCCCACGGGCTTGCCCATGAGCACGACCTGGCTCGACCGGTCGCTGCCCGGCTTCAGGAGCACCGGGTTCATCAGCGCCGACGGCTCGACCCGCGCGGCCTGCGCCTGCATGGCCTGCGCCCGCCCGATCTCGGCGCCCTCGCGCGTGACGAAGGAGTTGAGCGACATGTTCTGCGCCTTGAACGGCGCGACGGCCACGCCCTTACGGGCCAGCCACCGACAGATCCCAGCGGTGACCACACTCTTCCCGGCGTCAGAGGTGGTCCCGGCAACAAGCAGCCCACCGCTCATCGGCTGACCGCCTTCAGTCGCCCCGGCCGCCCTTTGCTCAGGCGCCCACCCAGTCCAACCCGGACGGCCACCGCCACACCCAGCGCAAGCCATCCCACGCGCCGAGACAACCGCACGGCCCGCTCAATGTCCCCCACCACCACGTCCCGCCCCTCGGAGTTCAGCACGGGCCGATGCTCGACCCGCCCCCCGTACGACAGCGTCCCCCCGAGCCGCACCCCCAACGCCCCCGCGAACGAGGCCTCCACAACACCGGCGTTGGGACTGGGGTGCCGCCCCGCGTCCGCACGCCACGCCCGCACCGCCCCCCGGGGATCGCCACCCGCCGCGACGGCGAGCACGGCGGTGAGCCGCGCCCCTGGCCAGCCGGCGACGTCGTCGAGCCGGGCGGACGCCCACCCGTAGCGCCGGTACCGGGCCGACCGGTGCCCGACCATGGCGTCCAGCGTGTTGACGGCCCGGAACCCGAGAAGCCCGGGCACACCCCCGACGGCCCCCCACACCAGCGCGCCCACGACGGCGTCGGAGGTGTTCTCGGCGACGGACTCCACCACGGCGCGGGCGATCCCGTCGGCGTCCAGGGCCTGCGGGTCACGGCCGCACAGATGCGGCAGCCGTTCCCGGGCGACCGGCACGTCCCCGACGGCGAGCGCGCCACCGATGGCCCGCGCCTCCCGGCCCAGCGAGGTCCCGCCGACGACGGCCCAGGTGGCGGCGGCGGTCAGACCGACGGCCGCGGCAGGGGAGCGGCGTACGGCGCGCGCGGCGAGCGCACCCACGGCGACGGCGCCCCCGGCGCACACCGCGGTGTGCAGCGCCCCCCACCCGCGGTGGTCACGCCACAGCACCCGCTCGACGGCTGCCGCGGCACGCCCGAACGCGGCGACCGGATGCCCGCGGCGAGGGTCGCCGAGCAACAGGTCACCGAGGAGTCCGGCGGCGGCGCCGTACGCGAAGTCGCGATCGGCACGCATCGGCTCAGCCCGCCGCTGTGTCGAACAGGGCTTGCAGACGAAGACGGAACGGCACCCTCGACTGAACAGGGTCCGGCAACCGGCGGCCACGCATGGCGATATGTCCTCACTCAGGGTTTCCGCGCCCTGGTTCGACGAGACCGGCGGTGAGAGTTCCTGGCTCCCGGGGACCGCATGCGGGTCACCCGGTGACAGTGGCGGGACCGCGCCGGATTCGCACCGGCTTCCTCTGCTGCCGCCGTAATGGCTCCGGCAGTCCACCATGGCCCGGGATGCCCGTCAACTCGCTGTTGACCTGCGGTGGTGCAGTGTTAGGAGGACCACGTCAAGAAAAAGGGGGGCGGCGCCCGGTGAGGTCACCGAGCGCCGCCCCGCGCCGTACGCGGACCGCCGTTGCGCGACGATCCGTTGCGCGACGAGTCGTTACGCGACGATCAGAGAGATCCCGTACGCCACCGCCGCCGCGCACAGCGCGAAGCACGCGTACGCGCCCACGCGGGCCGGGAGCGCGGCGCTGCCGCCGCCCGCCGCGCGGGCCTGCTCCTGCTTGGAGAGGCCGACGATGCCGAGCGTGAACACGCCCACGAGGGCGACGGTCACGACGAGGCTCACGCCGAAGACGGAGCCGAGGGCTGCCCAGTCGATCTTCATGCTGTTACTTCCTTAGACCGTGGCGGGCCGGGCGGGGTCCGCCACGGGTGCGGCGGCGGTGACGGGCTCGACCGCGGGGCTGTCGGCGGCCGGGGCCATCGGGCTCGCGGGGGGCGGGGTGACGGCGGCGATCGCGGTGGTCACGACGCCCGCGGGCTCGGTGTCCCGCGCGCCGGTGCCGATCTCGTCGGCCGTGACGTTCGTGTGGTCGACGGGCTGGCGGCGCGACAGCTGCCAGATGACGGCGGAGCCGCCGACGAGCAGCGCGGCCGTGACCGCGACGCCCCAGTCGCCCTGCTTGGTGAGGAACTCGGCGCCCGCGCCGACCAGACCGGCCGCCGGGAGCGTGAGGCCCCACGCGACGAACATCCGCGTCGCCGTGGACCAGCGGACCACGCCGCCCTTGCGGCCGAGGCCCGCGCCCATGACGGAGCCGGAGCAGACCTGGGTGGTGGAGAGCGAGAAGCCGATGTGCGAGGACGCGAGGATCGCGGTCGCCGCCGACGTCTGCGCGGCGAAGCCCTGCTGCGGGGCGAGCTCGGTGAGGCCCTTGCCCATGGTGCGGATGATGCGCCAGCCGCCGAGGTAGGTGCCGAGCGCGATGGCCGTACCGGCCGAGACGATGACCCACATCGGGGGGTTGGCGCCCGGGTTGAGCACGCCGCCGGTGATCAGGGCGAGGGTGATGATGCCCATGGTCTTCTGCGCGTCGTTCGTGCCGTGCGCGAGCGAGACGAGGCCCGCCGAGGCGATCTGGCCGGCGCGGTAGCCCTTGCTCGTGGCCTTCTCGTCCGTGCGGCTGCTGATCTTGTACGTGAGCCGCGTGGCGAGGGACGCCGCGATGCCGGCGACGAGCGGGGCGGCGACCGCGGGGAGCAGCACCTTCGTGACGACGGTACCGCCGTTCACGGACGACCAGCCCATGGACATCACGGCGGCGCCGATCAGGCCGCCGAACAGGGCGTGCGAGGAGCTGGACGGCAGACCCAGGAGCCAGGTCAGCAGATTCCAGAGGATCGCGCCGACGAGCGCGGCGAATATCACCTCTGTCTTGAGGCCGTCCTCGTTGATGATGCCGCCGGAGATCGTCTTGGCGACTTCGACGGAGAGGAACGCTCCGACGAGATTCAGCACGGCGGACATGGCCACCGCCGTCTTGGGCTTGAGAGCGCCAGTCGAGATGGTCGTGGCCATCGCGTTGGCTGTGTCGTGGAAACCGTTCGTGAAGTCGAACACGAGAGCGGTGACGATCACGATCCCGAGGAGAAGCGTGATGTGTTCCATTTACCCAGGCTTCTGTTGGACGTCAGTGGCAGGTGGACCGTAGGCAACCTGAGTGAACGGAAAGTGAACTGGGTCGGGCGCAGCGGTGACTCGAAGTGGGTTGCCGCGACTCCACATCTCTCCGGCATACACCCGAACGGACGCCGCCGCCCCGCCGTGGCCCCGGCAGTGGCCCGGAATTAGGCCGTCCGGGGGGCCTTCGCGGGCGCTGTCACCCGCCCCGCGCGAACCGCTTGAGCTGGGCCGTCGAGCCGTAGAAGAGATTCTGATCACCCGGCAGCGTGCCGCCGTTGTCGTACTGCCAGAACGTCCAGGACGACCAGCCGCTCGGCAGCACCCCGGGCGACGACGACCAGCGTGCGAGCCACAGCGGATGGTCACCGAAGGCCCGGCTTCCGCCCGTGCAGTCGTTCCACCACTTCGCGGTCGTGTAGATCACCGGCCTGCGGCCCGTGCGGCGCCGGACCTCGTCGCTGAACGACTTGATCCAGTCGACCATGGCGCGCTTGCTCAAGCCGTAGCACTTCCGGTCCCCGTACGGATTGTGCTCGACGTCGAGCGCGGGCGGCAACGTCCAGCCGTCGGCCACCCACGCGCCGCCGTTGGCGAGGAAGTGCGCCGCCTGCCGGGCGCCCGACGACCGGTGCGGCAGCGCGAAGTGGTAGGCGCCGCGGACCAGGCCGACGGCGCGGGAGCCGTCGTACTGCTGGCGGAAGTAGGGGTTGCGGTAGGTGTGGGACTCGGTGGCCTTCACATAGACGAAGCGGGCGCCCCGGTCCTTCGCCCGCTGCCAGTCGACGGTGCGCTGGTGCGAGGACACGTCGTGCCCCCGCGCCCGGTCCGCCGCCGCGGCCGGGACCTCGGCGAAGGCGGCCGCGCCCAGAGACAGCGCCGCCACGTACGCGGCGAGGGCGCGGACGCGGCGGCGGGACGGTTTGTGATCACGGGCCATTTTTCCCCCCGATGGCTACGTGCGTGACAAATCTCCGCGAGAGTACTGGAGGATCCGGGCCTGAACCGCTCTGTCCCGACCGCATTGGTCCAACGTTCAGCCAATCGGCCTGCGCCCCCCTCCACCCCGGTACGCACCGGTGCTCGCGCGGGCGGCTCCTGGCAGGATCACGGCATGACGGAGCAGCGGCAGAACACTGCGGGCCAGGGGCGGGGCGCGCTCGCGCGGGCGTGGGGCGAGCTGGTGGAGACGGCGCGCAGGACGGTGGCCGACGGCCTGGTCGTCGGCACGTCGGGCAACGTCTCGGCGCGGGTCGGCGACACGGTGCTGGTCACGCCGAGCGGCGTCGCGTACGACAGGCTCCGGCCGGCCGACGCGGTCGGCGTCGACCTGGACGGCACCCGGCTCTTCGGCGCGCTCACCCCGACGAGCGAGCTGCCGCTGCACCTGGAGATCTACCGCACCACCGGCGCCCGGGCCGTCGTCCACACCCACGCGGTGCACGCCACCGCCGTCTCGACCCTGGTCCCCGAGCTGCCCCCCATCCACTACATGGCCGGCGCACTCGGCGGCCCGGTCCGCGTCGCCCCCTACGCCCTGTACGGCACCGACGAGCTGGCCGCGAACATGCTCCACGCCCTCCGCGACCGCACGGCCTGCCTCCTCCAGAACCACGGAACGGTCGCCTACGGAGACACCCTCTCCCAGGCCTACGACCGCACAGCCCAACTCGAATGGATGTGCCACCTCTGGCTGACGGCAAGCTCGGTCCCGGCCCTCACGCCGTCTCTTCTGTCGCCCGGCCAGGTGCGGGAAGCGGAACAGAAACTGAAGGGTTACGGGCAAATTTCAGCCCGTCCGGCGTTTGAGGACGAGCGCGAAGCGCGATAAACGGGGGCGCCAGGGGGCGGAGCCCCATGGTTTCGGTGAAGGGGCGGGCCTGGGGCGCCCCGCGAGGGCCCACCCCACCGGCACCCGCCCACTGGCCGCACCCCGCCACCCCGCAGACACTGGACCCGTGCGCCCCGCAGCAGTCACCACCGCAACCGCCGCCGCCCTAGGCGTAGGCGCCACCGCCACCGCCCTGGCCATCGCCGCCGGCCGCTACGCCAGCAACGCCGCCCTGAAGGCCTCCGCGACCCACCCCCTGCCCACCGAACCCCGCCTCACCGTCCACGCGACGGCCGCAGGCCGGATCACCCTCACCCGGGCCCTGGCCTCCCAGCGCCCCGGCGTCTACGGCCTGGCGGGCAACGGCTGCCACGCCGTGGTCGGCCCGGTCCTCGACGCGGCCCCGCACCCCGCGGACTCGGTCGTACGCCGCCTGGAGCGCCTCACCCACGGCGCCCTCGAACCGGGCGCCAAGGTGTGGCTCACCCCCCAGGTCCACATCGGCGACCCGCGCGGCGCGCTCGGCATCGACCACACCGACGTCGAGATCCCCGGGGAGCTCGGGCCGCTGCCCGCGTGGTTCGTGCCCGGCGCCCGCGACACCTGGGTGATCGCCGTGCACGGCCTCGGCACCACCCGGGAACACACCATGGTCGTCATGGACTTCCTGCACGGCCTGCGCCTGCCGGTCCTCGCGCTCGGCTACCGGGGCGACCCCGGCGCGCCGCGCTCCCCGGACGGCCTCGGCCACCTCGGCGAGTCCGAGTGGCGCGACCTCGACGCCGCCATCCGCCACGCCGTACGCAACGGCGCCCGCGCCGTCGTCCTGCACGGCTGGTCCACCGGCGCCTCGATGGCCCTGCACGCCGCCGCCCGCTCCGCGCTGCGCGACCGCGTGTCCGGGCTCGTCCTGGACTCGCCCGTGCTCGACTGGGAGGCCACCCTGCGCGCCCTCGCCACGGCCCGCCGCACCCCGAGCGCCGTCCTGCCGCTCGCCGTGCGCGCCGCGCAGGGCCGCACCGGGCTGCGCGGCGACCGCATCCCCGTCAAGGACGTCAACGGCGGCCCCGGCGCACTGAGGGTGCCGACGCTCCTCCTGCACGGCCCCGGCGACGCCGTCGCCCCGTGGTCCCTGTCGCGTCAACTGGCCGGGAAGCGACCCGACCTCGTCACCCTCCACACCGTTCCGGATGCGCCCCATGGAGCCATGTGGAACGCCGACCCCGGGCGCTACGAAGAGGCTCTGCGCCGCTTCCTCACCCCCTTGATGTGATCCCGGGCGGCCGCCCGACCTCGGTCGCCGGGGCCGCCCGCCGGGATTCCGTTTGGGATTTCGGACCGTCAACAGGAAGACTGCTCCCGTGACGTCCCGTAACCCGCGCGACTCCCGGCTGCACCTCGTCCGCACCCCGTCCCCGCGGGCCGAAAGGCGAGCGGAGGCGGAGCGGGGTCGAACGCGTGGCCCCCTGCGCGCTCCCGGCGCGGTGACCAAGGGTCGTTCGCGCCGCCCCGCGCCCCCACCGCCGGAGGGCACCCCCGCGCCCGGCGAGCTGGCCCGCATGGCGCGCGCGGGCCTCGAGAGCGCCGTCCGCGCGGCCCGCTGGGCCGAGAGCGCCCTGCGCCCCGGCGTCGGCACGCCCGCACCGGCCACGGTCACGCGCCCGCCCAAGGCCACCGGCGTCCTGTCCCACGCCGCCGCCGAACAGGCCGCGGCCGAGCTGGACGTGACGGTGCACCAGCTGCGCGCCGACTGGGACACCGCGCGCCTCGCCGGGCTCATCGAGGTCCACGGCGACAGCGTCCGCCCCGGCTGGCGGCTGCGCGCCTGGGACCGGGACGACGCCGCCGTGCTGCGCGGCTGGGTCGCCCTCTTCGACGCCTGGTCCCTCGTGCACCCGGCGCCCGGCGAGCTGCCGCCCGCCACCGTCGCGGAAACCGTCGAAGCCGTCCCCCAACTCCTCTCCTTCCTCCAGCTGTCGGCGGGCCCCGTGCCCGTGCCCCAGCTCCTCGACCTCCTGGACCAGCGCGTCAGGGAACTCCGCACCGAGCGCTGCGAGATCCCCTACGGCCCCCAGGAGGACCCCCGGGAGGACACGGACCACACGGAGGCGACCCCCGAGGACGGCGCCGGGTCCCCGGCACCCCAGCTGCCCGAGCTGCTCGACTGGGCCCTGCAAGCCCTGGCCGCCGTCGGAGCGCTGACCTGCGCGGACGGCCAGGCCACGCTCACCCCGCTCGGCAGCTGGGCCGTGTGGGTCAAGCTGGAGCAGATCTGCGTCGCCGCGCAGAGCCCGGCGGGCCACATCGAGCAGGCCGCGGAGGACATGCTCCGCGGCTGCGCGCGGCTGCGCCCGAACGCGGCCCGCGCCGAGTACCGCGCCTGGCTCGCCGCCCGCGACGCCGGCAGCGCCGTCACCGAGCTCATCGACGCCGCCCGCGGCGACGACGCCCTGCTGCGCGGCCTGGCCTTCGAGGCCCTGCGCGTCGTCGGCTCCCCGGCCGAGCCGGACGTCCGCGCCGTCGTCGACGAGGCGCCACTGCGGCCGTACGCCCTGCTGTGGCTCGCCGAGCACGAGGGCACCGACCCCGAGGACGTCCACCTCGTCCTGACGCGGGAGGAGTCGACCTGGCTGTGGGTCGACACCGCGGCCGCCGTCGCCGACCACGGCGAGGCCGAACTCCTCGTGCGCCATCTGGACTCGGCGCCGCAGCCCACCGTGCCCGCGCTGCTCGACGAGGTGCGCGCCGTCGGCCACCCGCGCACCGTGCAGGTCCTCGTCGCGCTCGCCGCGGCCCACCCGGACCCGGCGCTCGCCAAGGCCGTCCGCCGCGCCGCGTTCCAGGTGCACACCGGCGGAGTGTGACGCGCCGACCGGCCCCTGACCGGCCCTGGACCGGGGCCGGGGCCGGTCAGGCGCCTATCTCGGGGGAGTACGTGCCGAAGCTCCACACGTTGCCCTCGATGTCCCGCGCCATGTAGTCCCGCGAGCCGTAGTCCTGGTCCGTCGGGGGCATCACGATGTCCACGCCGTGCTCCACGGCCCGCTGGTGGTGGGCGTCGACGTCGTCCACCACGATGTAGGTCCCGCTCGGCCCGGCGTCCTTCATCTTCTCGGCGAAGACGCCCCCGCGGCCCTTGGAGCCGAGCATCACCGCCCCGTTGCCGTAACTGAGCTCGGCGTGCAGGACCGTGCCGTCCTCGCTCTCGTACACGCTCATCTCGGTGAAGCCGAAGGCCTCCGTGAGCTGGGTGATCGCGGCCTTCGCGTCCGCGTACAGCAGCGTCGGGAAGATGCTCGGCCGTCCCCTGACAGCGCTCGTCATGTCGCTCACTCCTTCCGTCGGAGTTCCCCGGAACGCCCCGGAATCCCTTGACGGTGGTCCCGAGGTGATCCGGAGGTGCCCTGTTCCACAGCATGGCAGCCGGGTCTGACAACGGCGCCCGGCCGCCGCCGCGGGCTCAGCGGAAGGTGTTGCACTGCGCCATGTCGCCGGTGCGGAAGCCCTGCTCGAACCAGTCCTGCCGCTGCCGCGCCGAGCCGTGCGTCCATGACTCCGGCGTCACCCGGCCCTGGTAGCGCTCCTGGATCCGGTCGTCGCCGACCGCGGCCGCCGCGTCGAGGCCGTCCCGGATGTCGGCCTCGGTGAGCCGGGAGATCAGCGGCCTGCCCGTCGACTCGTCGGGCGTCCGCGTCGCGTTGTGCGCCCACACCCCCGCGTAGCAGTCGGCCTGCAGCTCCACGCGTACGGCGTTGCTGCCCTCGCCCGTACGCCCGTCCTGCGAGCGGCCGAGCGTGCCCATCAGGTTCTGCACGTGGTGCCCGTACTCGTGTGCCACCACGTACGCCTGCGCGAAGGGGCCGCCGCTGGAGCCGAACTTGGTACGCAGGTCGTTGAAGAAACCCAGGTCCAGATAGACCTTCCGGTCACCGGGGCAGTAGAAGGGCCCGACCGCGGACGACGCGGCGCCGCACGCCGTGCCCACCCGGCCGGTGAAGAGCACGGTCCGCGCCGGCGCGTACTGGCCCCGGCGGCGCGGGAACTCCTGGCGCCAGTAGTCCTGGACGCTGTTGACCACCGCCACGATGCGGCAGTCCTCCCGCGCGTTGGCGTCCTTGCCGGTGCGGCAGCTCTGCTCCACCTGCGCGACGGACGAGGACGTGGCGGCGGGCTCGCTGCCGCCGTCGGACAGGCCGAGCTGCTCGGGGCCGACGCCGAAGAACAGGCCGAGGAGCAGCGCGACGAGCCCCGCGATCCCGCCGCCGATGGTCGCCTTGCCGCCCGGTACGCGGCTGCCGCGCACGTCCTGCACCTCGGAGGTGTCCAGGTTCGCGTCGTCGTCGAACTGCATGGGCGCACCACCCTCTGCCTCGTCCGGGACGACGCCCCGCCGCCCTGCGCCGGGGACCCGGCCACTTCATCCTGATATGCCGCCGACCGACCGGCGCCGGACGGAGGTCCGAACGGGGGACACGCCCGGCGCCGCCCACCGCCTGGCGACCTCCGCCGCCGCTACGCTCTGCGCCTGATTCCAGGCCAGAGGCAGCGAGAAGGGGGGGGGCCGTCATGCCCGCTGACCCGACCGGGGCGACCCACCCGACCGCGCCCACGGCCGACCACCCGCCGCGCCCGAGCACCCGGGCCACCACGCCCGGCCCGCCGCAGCTCCGCACCCGAGACGTGGCCTCTCGACTGCTGCGGTGGTACGCCGCTTCCCACCCGCTCCGCCCGCTCCGCCCGCTCCGCCCGCGTCCCCTGCTCGCCGCGCGCCGTCGCGGCCCCCGCTTCGCCCTCCCCGTGGTCCTCGCGCTCCTCGCCGTACCGCTCGTCACCGCCGCACAGCACTCGCGCCCGGCGCCCTACGGAGACCACTTCCGCGTCCACGCGCGCGTGGACGCGGACGGCCGGGGTGCTCCCGCGTCGCGGGCGGCCGACGGTCAGGGCACCGCCGTGCCGCGGGTCTCCGGGCGGGCCGTCCGGGCGTACGACACGGTGCGCGGCCGGGTCCGCTGGACGTACACGCGGGAAGGACGGCGTCCGCTGGTGCTGCGGGCCGCAGGCGGGCACGCCCTCACGCTCTGGGACGACGGTCTCGTCACCGACACCGCGCGCGGGGGAGTGCGCTGGCACCGGGCGATCCCCGAGAGCGCCCACTGGCTGCGCACTCCGGGCGCACGCGGCGGCAGCGGCGTCCTGCGCCCCCTCGACCCGGCCGCGCACATGCTGGCCGTCGTCACCCCCCACCGCATTGCCGCCTACCGCACCGTCGACGGCGACCTGCGCTGGACGCTGCCCGCGCGGAGGGGCTGCGCCTTCGCGCCCGCCCGGTCGCTGCGGCGCGACCGCGTGCTCCTCGTCGCCCAGCCGTGCCGCGACCGCGCGGCGCCGTGGACCGCGCAGCTGGTCGCCGTGGACGACCTGGGCCGCGTCACACCGCGCCGCACCCCGCTGGGCAACGACGTGCCGGGCGCGCCACGGGCCTGACGGCCGCGGTGCCCAGGCCGAGCCCGCCGAGCCTGCCGAACCTGCCGAACCCGTCGAACCCGTCGAACCGGGAAGGGCCTGGTCACGGGCCCGGCGGTCGCGCCGGAAATTCGGTTGCGGGGCCCCGTTAGAATGGCCGCATGGCCATTCTCCTGCTGCATTAGACGGCTGCGCGGCGCGCTTCGCGCGGTTTCGCCCTGTCTTCCTCCCGCTTCCGCCGTCCTTATCCCGTCCAGGAGTCTGACCGTGATCACCGCCTCCGGTATCGAATTGCGTGCCGGTGCCCGCATCCTCATCGAGAACGCCACGTTCCGTATCGCCAAGGGCGACCGCGTGGGCCTCGTCGGCCGCAACGGCGCGGGCAAGACCACGCTCACCAAGTGCCTGGCCGGTGAGGGCACCCCCGCGGCCGGCACCATCGCCCGCTCCGGAGAGGTCGGCTACCTCCCGCAGGACCCGCGCACGGGCGACCTCGACGTGCTCGCCCGCGACCGCGTCCTGTCCGCCCGCGGCCTGGACGTCCTCATCCGCAAGATGCGGGAGAACGAGGAGCGCATCGCCAACGGCAAGGGCGGCACGCGCGAGAAGGCGATGAAGCAGTACGAGCGCCAGGAGACGGAGTTCCTCACCAAGGGCGGGTACGCCGCCGAGGCCGAGGCCGCCACCATCGCCGCCGCGCTCAACCTCCCCGACCGCGTGCTCGGCCAGCCCCTGCACACGCTCTCCGGTGGTCAGCGCCGCCGCATCGAGCTGGCCCGGATCCTGTTCTCCGACGCGGACACGCTGCTCCTCGACGAGCCGACGAACCACCTCGACGCCGACTCGATCGTCTGGCTGCGCGACTACCTGAAGACGTACCGCGGCGGCTTCATCGTCATCTCCCACGACGTCGACCTCGTCGAGACGGTCGTCAACAAGGTCTTCTACCTGGACGCCAACCGCTCCACGATCGACGTCTACAACATGGGCTGGAAGCTCTACCAGCAGCAGCGCGAGTCCGACGAGAAGCGCCGCAGGCGCGAGCGGCAGAACGCCGAGAAGAAGGCCGCCGCGCTGAACGCGCAGGCCGACAAGATGCGGGCCAAGGCCACCAAGACCGTCGCCGCGCAGAACATGGCGCGCCGCGCCGAGAAGCTCCTCTCCGGCCTCGAAGCGGTCCGCCAGAGCGACAAGGTCGCCAAGCTGCGCTTCCCCGAGCCCGCGCCGTGCGGCAAGACCCCGCTCACCGCGGAGGGCCTGTCCAAGTCGTACGGCTCGCTCGAAATCTTCACGGACGTGGGCCTCGCCATCGACAAGGGCTCCCGGGTCGTCATCCTCGGGCTCAACGGCGCGGGCAAGACCACCCTGCTCCGGCTCCTCGGCGGCGTGGAGAAGCCCGACACCGGCCAGGTCGTCGAGGGCCACGGCCTCAAGCTCGGCTACTACGCGCAGGAGCACGAGACCCTCGACCCGGACCGCACGGTCCTGGAGAACATGCGCTCCGCCGCGCCCGACCTCGACCTGGTCGAGGTGCGCAAGGTGCTCGGCTCCTTCCTGTTCTCCGGCGACGACGTGGACAAGCCCGCGGGCGTCCTGTCCGGCGGCGAGAAGACCCGGCTCGCGCTCGCGACCCTCGTCGTGTCCTCGGCGAACGTGCTGCTGCTCGACGAGCCGACGAACAACCTCGACCCGGCGAGCCGCGAGGAGATTCTCGGCGCCCTGCGCACCTACAAGGGCGCGGTCGTCCTCGTCACGCACGACGAGGGCGCCGTCGAGGCGCTGCAGCCGGAGCGGATCATCCTGCTCCCGGACGGCGTCGAGGACCTGTGGGGCGCGGACTACGCGGACCTGGTCGCGCTCGCCTGACGCGGAGTGCCTGATGCGGAGCGCCTGACGCGGGCTGCCTGACGCGGAGTGCCTGCCGCGGGGTGATCGAATCACTGATCCACTGCGTATGGATCATTCGGCCCATCCGTGATCCTTCATCTGTGTGAGCCGTCCTCGTACCGAGGTGTGCCATACACGCATTTCGGCGCTCCGCGGGCCGCGGAGCGCCCCCTTCCCGTGGCACGTCCCTGACCTGCTCCTTCGTTGCCGAACCCATTCGGCGGTATGGAGCGGGAGAAGCGGAAGGCGTGCGGAATCGTTAATTCCGCTCGTGATGGACCGTTCCCGGGCGGCCAATCAAGTCGTATGGACCTTGCCGAATGGGTGGCCAGGACGGTCAGGAGGGGTGATCATGGGAAGTCCAGAGCGCACTTCCCATGAGGAGGCACGGGTGGCCGAGACTCTGAAGAAGGGCAGCCGGGTTACCGGCGCCGCGCGCGAGAAGCTCGCGGCAGACCTGAAGAAGAAGTACGACGGCGGTGCGAGCATCCGGGCACTGGCGGAGGAAACCGGCCGCAGCTACGGCTTCGTGCACCGCATGCTCACCGAATCGGGTGTCGTGCTGCGCGGCCGTGGTGGCGCGACGCGAGGCAAGAAGGCCGCGTCCGTCTGACGCCTGACGCCTCCGTCCGGCGTCGGCCCGCGGTGGCCGTCCGTCGGCCCCGGCTCTCGTGGCCGGCCCCTGTGGTCCGGTGGTGACCACCCGGTCGTCATCCCGTTCGACCGGGTGGTTACTGTGCAGTCACTTACGGGCGCCCACCGCGCCCGGACCGACGACTGCACCCATCGGAGGCACCCATGGCTTCGCCCGACAGCGGACCCGGCGGACCGGCACCGGTACTCGACAAGGACGGCGTGCGCCTCACCGTCGACGATGCCATCGCCACGGTGACGCTCACCAACCCCGCCAAGCGGAACGCGCAGTCCCCCGCGCTGTGGCGGGCGTTGGCCGAAGCGGGCCGCGCCCTGCCGGGCAGCGTCCGCGTCGTCGTCCTGCGCGGCGAGGGCAAGTCCTTCTCCGCGGGCCTCGACCGGCAGGCGTTCACGCCCGAGGGCTTCGACGGCGAGCCGTCGTTCATCGACCTCGCGCGCGGTGCCGACGACGTGCTCGACGCGACCATCGCCGAGTACCAGGAGGCGTTCACCTGGTGGCGGCGCAGCGACCTCGTGTCCATCGCCGCCGTCCAAGGACATGCGATCGGCGCCGGGTTCCAGCTCGCGCTCGCCTGCGACCTGCGGATCGTCGCGGACGACGTGCAGTTCGCCATGCGCGAGACCAGCCTGGGCCTGGTGCCCGACCTCACCGGCACGCACCCCCTGGTGTCCCTCGTCGGGTACGCGCGCGCCCTCGAGATCTGCGCCACCGGCCGCTTCGTGGGCGCCGACGAGGCCGAGCGCACCGGCCTCGCCAACCTCGCCGTTCCCGGCGACCAACTCGACGGGTCCGTACGGGACTTGGCCGCGGCGTTGCTCGCGGCGCCGCGCGATGCGGTGATCGAGACCAAGGCCCTTTTGCAGGGGGCCGCGGGGCGTACGTACGAGGAGCAGCGCACCGCCGAACGCGCCGCCCAGGCCCGCAGGCTGCGGGACCTTGCGGGGCTCGGGGACTGATCCGTTCCGTCGGTCGGGGCGCTAGTCCACCGCCGTGACCAGGACCGCCACCGACGGGCGGTCCGGTAGGGACGTGCCGACGGCCGTGCGGACCGCGCGGGTCACGTCCAGGGCCCGGTGGTCGGTGGACACCGCCAGTTCCAGGCGGACGTGGCGGCGCGGCAGGGAGTTCAGGGACGGGCGCTCCTCGATGTGGACCGCGCGGCCCAGGCCGCCGAGCGCGCCGGTCAGCCGGGTCACACCCGGTACGGCGAGCGCGGCCCGCGCCACGCGGTCCTCGTCGTCGGCAGGGGGCTCGGGCCCGGGCTCCGTCGGTCCCACGGCGTCCGGTACGGCGCCGGGGGCCGCGGACGCCCCGGCCGCGGCGCCGTCCGTGGTCCCGTCGAGCAGCGCCGTCACCCGTAGGTCCACCTCCGCCACCACCAGGCCGAGCCGGTCCGCCGCGGCCGCCGCGAGGACCGTACGCAGCCGGGCCGCCGCCACCGGCAGCGGCTCGGTCGCGTCCGCCGCCACGTCCCCGCTGATCCGCAGCGGGTGGTGCGGCAGCGCGCTCGGCGGCGACGGGACCGTGGACACGTACGCGTCAGGCGACACCTCCACCGCGGTGGCCGCCGGATCGGCCAGGGCGAGGCGCACCGTCAACAGGCGGGCGCCCGTCACCCGCTCGGCCGCCCGGCGCAGCACCGCCGCGGCCGCCGACTCCGTCAGCCACGCCCCGTCCCCGGGCCCGCCCAGGGGCAGCACCCTGCCGAGGCCCAGCTGGCGCCGTACCGCCGCGCTCCATCCGTCACCCGTCATGGCCCCAGCCTGCCGCATCCCTGGCGCGCGGGCGCCGGGCCGCGCTTAGTGTGGACGAAGGAGCAGATCCCCTGTCGCAAAGGACCGACGGCGATGACCGAGACCGGACAGCGCATGACGCCTCAGACGCTTGAGAAGGAGTCGCCCGACGAGGCCGCGGGGAGGGCCGGCGGGCCACGGCGCGGGGGCGGCGACCCGGCGACGCGCGGGCGCACCACCATCGCGGACGGCGTCGTGGAGAAGATCGCCGGACTCGCCGCCCGTGACGTGGTCGGCGTGCACACGATGGGCGGCGGCCTCGCCCGCACCTTCGGGGCCGTGCGCGACCGCGTGCCCGGCGGCAGCTCCAAGTCCGTCACGCGCGGGGTGAAGGCCGAGGTCGGCGAGGTGCAGACGGCCCTCGACCTGGAGATCGTCGTCGACTACGGCGTATCGATCGCCGATGTCGCGCGGGCCGTGCGGGAGAACGTCATCGCGGCCGTCGAGCGCATGACGGGGCTCGAAGTCGTCGAGGTGAACATCGCGGTGAGCGACGTGAAGCTGCCCGACGACGAGGACGAGGAACAGCCGCGACTGCAGTAGGCCGCGGGCCCGGACCACAGCGAAAGCGAAGGAGCGCACGATGAGCATGGCCGTCATCGGCATGATCGCCGGGATGGCCCTCGGGTTCGCCGGGTACTTCGGCGGGTTCGGGGCCTTCCTGCTGGTGGCCGCACTGGGCGCCATCGGTTTCGTCGCCGGGCGGTTCCTGGAGGGGGACCTGGAGCCCGGCGACTTCTTCCGCACCCGCGGCGACCGGCGGCGCTGAGCCGTGGCGGCCGAGGTCGTGGGGCAGGTCGCGCCCGGCGAGCGCGGCGCGACCCGGATCGCCGACCGCGTCGTCGCGAAGATCGCCGCGCGCGCGGCGCGGGAGGCCCTTGAGACGCTGCCCGCCGAAGCCGCGCCCCCACACGCCACGGTCAGCGTCCACCATGCGAGCGCCCGCGTCCACGTCAGCCTGGAACTCGACTACCCCAGCGACATCGGTGCCCAGTGCAGCGCTGTGCGTCGTCATGTCGCCCAGCGGGTAGAGGCGTTGGCGGGCATGGAAGTGCCCGAGGTGGCGGTCCAGGTCGAGCGGCTGCACTCGGCGCAGGCGCGGGCCGCGGCACAGGGGAGGACCCTATGAGCGAGCCCCAGGACCCCGGCGGAACCCAGCAGCTGCCCGTCGTCGAGAAGACCGAGAAGACCGAGAAAGCGGAGCGGACGGAGGGCGCCGGGGCCGAGCTCGACCAGTCCGCGTCCGCGGCCGCCTACCGGCCGCACCCCACCCTCACCCCCGACGACGACGGCGGCGGGGCCGCGCGCTTCTGGTCGGCGCGCCGCGTGCCCGCCGCGCTGCTCGCGCTGCTGCTCCTCGGCGGTTCCGGGCTTCTCCTGTACGACATCGTCGCCGTGCGGGCCGACCACCCCGCGATGCGCTGGCGCCGCGACCTCGCACGCGAGCTGGCCGAACGGCCCCTGGACAGCACGGCGGTGCTCGTCGGCGCCGCCGGGGCCACCGTGCTCGGGCTCTGGCTCGTCGTCCTCGCGGCGACCCCGGGGCTGCGGTCCGTCCTGCCCATGCGGCGCACGCACGCCGAGGTGCGGGCCGGGCTCGACCGCGCCGCCGCCGCGATGGTGCTGCGCGACCGGGCCATGGACGTGGCGGGCGTGCGGTCGGTACGGGTCCGGATGAAGCGGACCAAGGTCGATGTGCGGGCCGTATCGCACTTCCGTGAACTCGACGACGTACGCGGCGACTTGGACACGACCCTCGCCGACGGCATCAGGGACCTCGGGCTCGGCACCCCGCCCGCGCTCTCGGTGCACGTGGCGCGGCCGGGGAAGAAGGGGTGAGCACGGCATGCTGCGTACGGTGAACCGGGTGCTGCTCGGACTGCTCGGCCTGGCGCTCGTGGTGCTCGGCGGTACGGTCCTCGCGATCGGGCTCGGCGCGCGGCCGCCGTCGTGGTGGGTGCACGACGGGCGCGACGACGTGCTGCTCAGCGACGCCGACCGGGCGCGGTGGCGGGACGACGGCTGGTGGTGGCCGACGGTCATCGGGGTGCTCGCGGTGGTGCTGCTCCTGTCCCTGTGGTGGCTCACGGCCCAGCTGCGGCGCCGCCGCCTCGCGGAGGTCCTGGTGGAGACCGGGGACGGCGAGGGCGCGCTGCTGCGGGGGCGGGCGATGGAGAACGTCCTGGAGTCCGAGGCCGGGGCCCTCGACGGGGTGGCGCGGGCCCGGGTCCTGCTGACCGGCCGCCGCGCCGCCCCCGAGGCCCGGGTCGGCCTCGTCCTGGCGGCCGAGGCGGTCCCGGCGGAGGCGCTGCACCGCCTGTCCACCGAGACGCTGGCCCACGCCCGCGACTCGGCGGGGCTGGCGCGGCTGCCTGCGACGGTGCAGTTGCGTGCGGTCAAGCACGGTGCGGAACGGGTCAGTTGAGACGGCTCTTGAACGGGGCCGGGCTGCCGTACGCCTCCGGCCCGCCGCTCCGCGGCGGGATCTTCCCGCCCGCCCACCCATACGCTTGCGCACGTGCGCTGCCGCAGCCGCCGACGGCGGGCGAGCCCCACCGGGGGCGTCCATCGCTGTCCGACTGGAAACGGGCGGGCGGGTGGGGGACGAACGCCGCGCGCAGCGCGGCGGCACCACCCACGCAGCCGCAGCCGGACGGGAACCCCGTGCCAGCGCCCGCGCTAGAACCCGTGCCGCGACCCGCCGTCCACCGGAATCATCACCCCGGTCACGTACGACGCCGCAGGCGACAGCAGGAACGCCGCTGCCTTGCCGAACTCGTCCGGCGCACCGTAGCGGCGCAGCGGGATGCGGGACTCGGCGGCCCGGCGGGACGCCTCGGGGTCGGCGGAGAGCTCGTCGAGCTGCCGGACGCGCTCGGTGTCGATGCGGCCGGGGAGCACCCCGAGCACCCGGATGCCCCGGGGGCCGAGCTCGTCGGCGAGGGACTTGGCGAAGCCCGCGAGGCCGGGCCGGAGCCCGTTGGAGATGGTCAGGGCGGGCAGCGGCTCGTACACGGACGTGGACAGGACGAAGCCGATGACACCGCCCTCGGCGAGCTCGGCCGCCGCGGCACGGGCGAGCCGCACCGCGCCGAGGAACACGGACTCGAACGCCGCTTGCCACTGCTCGTCGGTGGTGTCGGCGACGAAGCCGGGCGGCGGCCCGCCGACGCTGATGAGGATGCCGTCGAAGCCGCCGAAGCGCTCGCGCGCGGCGGCGATGAGCCGGGCGGGCGCCTCGGGGTCGGCGTTGTCCACGGCGACGCCGACCGCGTTCGGGCCCAGCTCGTCGGCCGCCGCGGCGACCGCCTTCTCGTCGCGGCCGCTGACGACGACCTGCGCGCCGTCGGCGACGAGTGCGCGCGCGGAGGCGTTGCCGAGGCCGCGGGAGGCGCCGGTGACGACGTAGACACGGTTGTTCAGGCCAAGATCCATGGGCCTATCCTGCCGCGTCCCCGCCCGTGCCGAACAGGGTGAAGGCCGTCACGGCCAGGCCGACATGGCTGAACGCCTGCGGGAAGTTGCCGAGCAGGCACCCGTGCACGGGGTCGTACTCCTCCGCGAGGAGCCCCACGTCGTTGCGCAGGGCGAGCAGCCGCTCGAAGAGGTCGCGGGCCTCCTTCGTACGCCCTGTCATGTGCAGCGCGTCGGCGAGCCAGAACGAGCAGACGAGGAAGACGCCCTCCTCGCCGGGCAGGCCGTCCACCGCGGTGGCGTCGGCGCTGTAGCGGCGCAGAAAGCCCTCGGGGGTGCCGAGTTCCTCGCGGACGGCGTCGATGGTGCCGAGGACGCGCGGGTCGTCGGGCGGCAGGAAGCCCACGCGCGGGATGAGGAGCAGCGCGGCGTCCAGCTCCCGGGAGCCGTACGACTGCGTGAAGGTGTTGCGCTCCGGGTCGTAGCCGCGGGCGCACACGTCGTCGTGGATCTCGTCGCGGAGCCGCCGCCACCGGTCCACGTCGCCGTGCAGCCGGGGGTTCTCCTCCAGGGCGCGCGCGGTGCGGTCGGCGGCGACCCACGCCATCACCTTGGAGTGCACGAACTGGCGGCGCGGGCCGCGCACCTCCCACAGCCCCTCGTCCGGTTCGCGCCACGCCTCGCGCAGGAACTCCAGGAGGGCGAGCTGGATGCGCCACCCGTGCGGGCGCGTGGCGAGGCCGGAGCGCCGCGCGAGGGCGAGGGAGTCGACGACCTCTCCGTAGACGTCGAGCTGACGCTGGCACACGGCCTTGTTGCCGATGCGCACCGGCACCGAGTCCGCGTAGCCGGGCAGCCACCCCACCTCGTACTCCGGGATGCGCCGCTCGCCCCCAAGGCCGTACAGGATCTGCAGGTCGGCCGGGTCGCCCGCGACCGCGCGCAGCAGCCAGTCCCGCCACGCCCCGGCCTCCTCCAGATAGCCGGCGGCGAGCAGCGCGCCGAGCGTGAGCGTGGCGTCGCGCAGCCAGCAGTAGCGGTAGTCCCAGTTGCGTACGCCGCCGAGCTCCTCCGGCAGGGACGTGGTGGGCGCGGCGACGATGCCGCCGGTCGGGGCGTACGTGAGGGCCTTGAGGGTGATCAGGGAGCGGACGACCGCGTCGCGGTGCGGGCCGTCGTAGCGGCAGCGCGCCGCCCAGGCCTGCCAGTCGTGGACGCTGTCGGCCAGGGCCTGGTCCGTGTCGATGAGCGGCGGGCGTGGCTCGTGCGACGGGTGCCAGGTGAGGACGAACGTCACCCGCTCGCCCGCGCCGACGGTGAACTCCGCGTGCGTGGCCTGGTCGCGGCCCCACGTGCGGACGTCGGGGTCGGCGCGCAGCCACACCGAGTCGGGGCCCGCGACGGCCACCCGGTGGCCGTCGGCGCGGCGCACCCAGGGCACGACGGAGCCGTAGTCGAAGCGCAGCCGCAGCGTGCTGCGCACCGTCACCTCTCCCTCGATGCCCTCGACGACGCGTACGACGTCGGGGGCGCGGTCGCGCTGCGGCATGAAGTCGGTGACGCGGACCGAGCCTTCGGGGGTGTCCCACTCGGTGTCCAGGACGAGTGAGTCCTCGCGGTAGGCGCGGCGCGCGCACGTGTCCGCGCCCTTCGGTGCGATGCGCCAGTGGCCGTGCTCCTCACGGCCGAGCAGGGCGGCGAAGCAGGCGGCGGAGTCGAAGCGGGGCAGGCACAGCCAGTCGATGGAACCGGTCCGCGCCACCAGGGCGGCGGTCTGGTGGTCGCCGATGAGGGCGTAGTCCTCGATGGGTCGCTGCACGGATGACGGCTTCCCGGTTCGGGAACCCGTCAATCAGGCGGTTTGTTTCCCACCCGCCCGCCCGTTTCCACCCTCCCGCGGCGTGGACACCCCCGGTGGGGGCCGGCCGCCGCCGTCGGCTGCGGGGCGCGTCCGTGCATGATGGTGCGCCGGGGACCAGGGGCACGGGCGGGTGGGTGGGAGGAAGGAGTTAAGCCGCGGATGCCGCGGGCTCCGGTGACGCGTCATCCGTCCGCGCCGCGCGACGATCCCGTACCTCTCGGCGCACCAGCACCACCCACCCGATCGGCACGCCCGCCGCGAAGAGCCACCACTGGACCGCGTACGCCATGTGCGGGCCGATCCCGCTGTGGTCGGGCTCGGCCAGGAGCTGCGGGGAGCCGCCGGGCTGGTCGGGCGCGGTCTGCTCGACGTAGCCGCCGAGGACCCGCTTGCCCAGGGCGTGGGCCTGCTGGCCGCTGCTGATCAGCATGATCTGGCGGTCGGGAAGGCCGCGTACGTTCTTGATGCCGCTCTGCGCGGACGTCTCGTCGGCCATGAGGCGGCCGGTGACGGTGACCTCGCCCCTGGGCGGGGCGGGGATCTTCGGGAACGCGGTCTGGGGGCCGTTCGCCGGGATCCAGCCGCGGTTGACGAGGAGCACCTTGCCGTCGGTGAGGACGAAGGGGGTCAGGACGTGGAAGCCGACCTCGTCGTCGGCGTTGGTGCACCTCGCGCACGACCTCCGGC
>NZ_JBHYJH010000048.1:25759-55287 GCF_042740445.1 Streptomyces sp. NPDC059003
GCGGGTTTTGATGTTGAGCACCTGGGTGGTGGTGCGGACGTGGGGGGTCTGGTGGTCTACCCCCACCTGGTCGGGGGCGGGGGGCCGCCCCCCCCCCACGACCTCGTGCTTCGTGTCGTACGTGCCCTTGGCCGTCACTCTGCGGTACACGGCGGAGTGCGGCACGTCGCGGCCGGGCGAGGTGAGCCGCTCGGCGGGGACCGGCCTGGCGTCGAGCGCCTCGGCGATCTGATCGTTGCGCGCCACCCGCTTCTCATGGCGGTGCAGCTGCCAGAAGCCCAGCTCGATCATCGCGGGGATGAGGACGAGGCCGACGAGGGTGAGGATCACCCACTGGCGGGACAACAGGAAGCGGTACACGCCCTTGACGGTACCTGTGCGCGACGGAGCCCCCGACGGGAGGGTCCGGTCGAGGGCTCCGGTCGGGGGCTCCGGGGCGGCCGCGGGGGCCGCGTCACACCTGTCGGCCCGGGCGGGCCGCGTCACACCTTGTCGACGATGCCCACCTGCCCCTCCGCGCGGGAGCAGTGCGCCCCGCAGTACCAGTGGCCATCGGCCTCGACGCCCTGCCCGATGATGCGGCACCGACAGTGCTCGCAGATCGGCGCCATGCGGTGGATGGCGCAGGCGAAGCAGTCGAAGACGTGCACCGCGCCCTGCGCGTGCACTTCGAAGGACATGCCGTAGTCGTTTCCGCAGACCTCGCAACGTGCCATGCGCCACAGGGTGGGTCCCGGCGGCGGTGCGGGGCGAGCGGCGGGCGGGCGAGTCGCCCGGCAATCACCCGTCTGACGCCGCGCCCGATCCGTCGGCCGACGCCGAACCCGTACCCCCTGCCGAAGCCGCGCCCGTCCCGTCGGCGGGGGCCACGTCCTGCAGGAGCTGGCCGAAGGCCGCCTCGTCGATCACCGGCGTGCCGTACGCGCGGGCCTTCGTGGTCTTCGAGGTGCCCGAGTCCGGGTCGTTCGTCACCAGGAGGCTGGTGAGGCGGGACACGCTCGTGGCGATGTGCAGGCCCGCGTCGAAGGCGCGGTCCTCCAGGAGCTCGCGGTCCACGGACGTGTCCCCGGAGAAGGCGACCCGCATGCCCTGCTTGAGCGGCTTGCCGTCCTCGTACCGCCCCGGGTTCGGATACGGGCAGGCCGGGCGCTTCCGGGAGGCGCGCCAGTTCGTCGGCTGGTACGCCGAGTTGGGGAACGAGGAGCCCGTGGACTGACGGACCACGCGGGCCGCGCCGTCCGCCCACTCGGTCAGCGGGCGGCACTCCAGGAGCGGCAGGCGTACGTTGCCGCTGGCCGCGGCGTGCAGGCTCGGGCGGAACGCCTCGGCGAGGACCCGCGCGTCGTCGAGGGCGTGGTGGGCGTGGCGCTGGACGACGCCGAAGTGGGCGGCCAGGGACTCCAGCTTGTGGTTGGGCAGCGGCAGCGCGAGCTCCTTGGAGAGCGCGATGGTGCACAGGCGCTGGCGGACCGGCGCCGTGCGCTCCGCGCGGGCGTACTCCCGGGCGATCATCGACCAGTCGAAGACGGCGTTGTGGGCGACCAGGACGCGGTCGCGCAGGCGCTCGCCGAACTCCTCGGCGATGTCCGCGAACAGCGGGGCCTCGGCGAGCTTGTCGCTCGTCAGGCCGTGGATCCAGACCGGGCCCGGGTCGCGCTGCGGGTTGACCAGCGTGTACCAGTGGTCCTCGACCTCGCCCCGCGCGTCCAGTCGGTAGACCGCGGCGGAGATGATCCGGTCGTCCCTGGACAGGCCGGTGGTCTCGACGTCGACGACCGCGTACCCCGATGGGTAGGCGGTCGGCCAGGAGTCTGCGGACGCGGCGCGCGTGCGGTCTTCGAGCATGGTCCATGAGGATACGGGCCACGACTGACAGTCACGCCCGTGGGCCGCCGGCGCCGTGCCCTAGAGCGCGTCAGGCCCTCACTCGTCGGCGCCGAGCAGCCCGGCCACCAGCGCCCTGGCCGACAGGGTGAACAGCCGCTCCGCGTCCAGGGGGCGGGCGAGCGCACGGGCGAGCGCGGGGTCGCCGTCGGCGGCGCGCGCGTCCCACAGCTCCTGTTCGCCGGGGCGCTGCACCGGCGCGCGTGCGCGGTTGCGCTCCACCAGGACGTGGCCGACGACGTGCACCTGCACGGCCCGTACGGCGTCGGCGGCGCGGTCCCCGCGCAGGCCCGCCGCGTGCAGTTCGCGCGCCAGGACCTGCTGGGCGGGCAGGAACATCCGCTCCGTGAGGCCGCGTTCGTGGACCATCGCCACGAGGTGCGGGTGGTCGAGCAGCTGGCGGCGCAGGGCGCGCGCCACGGAGACCACGCGCGCGGCGGGTGCCCGGCCCGAGGGGTGGATCTCGCCGAGGTCGGCGACGGTGCGCTCGACGAGGGCGTCCAAGAGCGACTCGCGGTTGCCGACGTGCCAGTAGATGGAGGTGACGGCCGTGCCGAGCTCGGCGGCGAGCTTGCGCATGGTCAGGGCCCCGGGGCCGTGCTGCCGCACCAGGCCCGCCGCGGCCCGGAGGACCTGTTCCCGGTCGAGGCGCGCCCGCGGCTCTTTACCCTTCACGGAGTCTGTTGTAACTGTGTTACAGAACCTCCCGCAAGTCGCCCGCACACCCCCGGCAGCGAAGGGTGGTACGACATGGCACGCGTACGCTACGGCGCGCGCACCGAGGCCGAGCTGGCCGCGGCACGGACCGCGAACGCGCAGCTCCCCGACATCTGGTCCACGGGCGTGGTCGCCCTCTGGGAGAGCGACCCGGACGCGGTCGCGGCGGTCCTGCCGCCTCCCCTGAAGCCCACGGCGCGCCCCCTGGTGCGCGTGAACATCAGCAAGGTCGAACTGCCCGGCTACCCCCTGGGCGCCGGTTCGGTCGCCGTCGCCGCGGAGCACGGCGCGGTGGCGGGCTGGTACCCCCTGGTGATGCCGATGACCCATGAGCGGGCGCTGACCGGCGGGCGCGAGGTGTTCGGCGAGCCGAAGAAGCTCGGCGAGGTCACGGTCGAGCGCGACGGCCTCGTCGTCCGCGCGGCGCTCGCCCGGCACGGCATCGCGTTCGTCGAGGTGCGCGGGGGCGTGAGCGGCGCGCTGCCGCTGCCGGAGCCCGCGCGCAGGACGGACTTCTACTTCAAGTTCCTGCCCGGAGTGGACGGTTCGGGCTTCGACGCCGACCCGGTGCTCGTGCACTGCGTACGCGAGGAGAAGGTCCGCAAGCTGGAGCGCGTCACCGGGGACGTGGTGCTGCGCGAGTCGATGTACGACCCGGTGGCCGACCTCCCCGTCCACCGCCTCGTGGAGCTCACCATCGGCGAGAAGACCAGCTCCCAGCGGGGCAGGGTCGTCGAGCGGGTCGCCGCGGAGGCCCTGCTGCCGTACGTCCACCAGCGCTACGACGACGCCCGGCAGGTGCTCGACGGGCCTCCGGAGGGCAGCGTCTGATGGACCTCGCAGCGGGACAGGTGGCCGTCGTCACCGGCGCGGCCAGTGGGATCGGGCTCGCGCTCGCACGGCGGTTCGCGGCCGAAGGGCTGAAGGTGGTGCTCGCCGACGTCGAGGCGGCCGCCCTGGAGAAGGCCGCGGCGGACCTGCGCGCGGACGGCGCGGCCGTGCACGCGCGCGTGGTCGACGTCGGGGTGCGCGAGCAGGTCGTCGCGCTCGCCGACGCCGCGTACGAGGCCTTCGGCGCCGTCCATGTGCTGTGCAACAACGCCGGTGTCGGATCCGGCGCCGAGGGCCGCATGTGGGAGCACGAGCCGAACGACTGGACGTGGGCCTTCGAGGTCAACGTCTGGGGCGTCTTCCACGGCATCCAGGCGTTCGTGCCCCGCATGCTTGCCGGGGGCGAGCCCGGCCACGTCGTCAACACCTCCTCCAGTGACGGCGGCGTCGCACCGCTGCCCACCGCCTCCGTGTACGCGGTCACCAAGGCGGCCGTGGTGACGATGACGGAGTCCCTGTACGCGCACCTGAAGGCGGAGCACGCGCGCGTGGGCGCGTCCGTGCTCTTCCCCGGCCCGCACATGCTGCGGACCGGGCTGTGGGAGGCGCACCGCAACCGGCCCGCCCGGTACGCCAAGACCCGCCCCCGCAGGACGCCCTACCGCAGTCTCGACCAGTGGGAGGCGGCGATGCGCGCGGCGGGGCACGAGGTGCGGTTCACGCCCGTCGAGGAGGTCGCGGACTTCGTCGCCGACGGCATCAGGGCGGACCGCTTCTGGCTGCTGCCGCCGAGCGAGCACACCGACCGGCAGATCAAGGCGCGCTCCCAGTCGATGCTGGAGCGCTCCGCGCCGGACTACCTGGAGAGCTTCATCCTGGACTGAACGGACCGAAGGGGTGCGCCATGGGCGATGCCACCGATGCCGCCGACGCCACCGACCCGTACCTGATCATCTCGTCCGACTGCCACGCCGGGCTCCCCACCGAGGAGTACCGGCCCTACCTGGAGGGCCGCTTCCACCGGGCCTTCGACGAGTTCCTCGCCGGGCGCGACCGGCGCCGCGAGGAGATGACCCGCCTGGGCATCCGCAACGAGGCCTTCGCCGCGCAGTGGTTCCACGACAACGAGGAGGGCCTGAAGGGCGGCTGGGACGCCGCGCAGCGCGTCAAGGAGCTCGACGGCGACGGCGTGGCCGCCGAGGTCGTCTTCCCCGACGCGGACGCCGTCGACAGCCGGACGGCCGCGCCCTTCGGAGTGGGGCTCGGCCTCTCCGGGGACCAGGACCCCGAGCTCGGCATGGCGGGCGCCCAGGCGCACAACCGCTGGCTCGCCGACTTCGTGTCGCACCACCCCGAGCGGCACTGCGGCGTCGCCCTGCTGCCCCTCACCGGGGCCGTCGACGACGCCGCCCGCGTCGTCGCGGAGGTGCACCGCGCCAAGGAGTCAGGACTCGGCGCCCTGATGATCCCCTCCATGTGGGTCGACAAGGCGCCCTACCACGACCGCCGCTACGACCCCGTGTGGGCCGCGGCCGCGGAGTGCGCGATGCCCGTGCTCACCCACTCCGGTGCGGCGCCCCGCCACGAGTACGGCGACCACCTCGGGATCTACGTCTCCGAAGTGACCTGGTGGCCCGCGCGGCCGCTGTGGTTCCTGATGTGGTCCGGGGTCTTCGAGCGCCACCCGGGGCTGCGGTTCGGCGTCGCGGAGTCGGGCTGCTGGTGGCTGCCGAACCTGCTGTGGTTCATGGACCGCCTCTACCTGGGCGCGCACGGCGGCAAGAAGCTGTCGCCCTTCGCCGAGCTGAAGCGCCCGCCGCACGCGTACCTGGACCGCCAGGTGTTCGTCTGCGCCACCAACACCAAGCGCCGCGAGCTCGCCCAGCGCTACGAGATCGGCGTCGACAACATCCTGTGGGGCAGCGACTTCCCGCACCCCGAGGGCACCTGGCCCGACACGCGCGCGTGGCTGGCGAGGACCTTCCACGACATCCCGGTGGGGGAGACCCGCCGCATGCTCGGCCTGGCCGCGGCCGAGGTCTTCGGCTTCGACACGGACAAGCTGGCCCCGCTGGCCCGCCGCATCGGGCCGACGCCCGCCGACCTCGGCCAGGACCCCGACCAGAGCGCCGTGGTGGCCTCCTGGGCGCGCTCGCGCGAGGTGGGCCGCCACTGGCTGACCGACCACGACTTCCCGGCCCTGGGGGTGACCACATGAGTGGCGAGCGGTACACGGTGATCTCGGCGGACTGCCACGCGGGCGCCGACCTCCTGGACTACCGGCCCTACTTGGAGGCGCGGCACCACGACGACTTCGACACCTGGGCGGCCACCTACGTCAACCCGCACGAGGACCTCCTGGCCGACACCGCCGACAGGAACTGGAACTCCGACCGCCGCGTCGCCGAGCTCGCCCGGGACGGCATCGTCGCCGAGGTGGTCTTCCCCAACACCATCCCGCCGTTCTTCCCGTCCGCCTCGCTGATGGCCCCGCCCCCGGACCGGGAGGAGTTCGCGCGGCGCTGGGCGGGCCTGCGCGCCCACAACCGCTGGCTCGCCGACTTCTGCGCGGCGGCGCCGGGCCGCAGGGCGGGCGTCTTCCAGATCCTGCTCGGCGACGTCGACGAGGCGGTGCGGGAGGTCCGGTGGGCGGCCGGCGCGGGGCTCACCGGCGGGGTCATGCTGCCCGGTACGCCGCCGGGCTCGGGCCTGCCCGAGCTGTACTCGCAGGCGTACGACCCGCTGTGGGCCGTCTGCGCCGAGCTCGGCGTGCCCGTCAACCACCACGCGGGCTCGGCCTCGCCGCCGCTCGGTGACGAGCCCGCGGCGCGGGCGGTGTTCATGGTCGAGACGACGTGGTTCTCGCACCGGGCGCTGTGGCACCTGATGTTCGGCGGCGCCTTCCACCGCCATCCCAAGCTGCGGCTTGTCCTCACCGAGCAGGGCTCAGGATGGATCCCGGGCGTGCTCGACATGCTGGACTACTACCACGGGCGGCTCGTCGCGGCCGCCTCCCGGCAGGACACCGCGGAGTCGAAGTTCGGCGCCGGGCTCGCCCGGGCCATGGGCAAGGGCCCCGCCGAGGTGTGGCGGGACAACTGCTCCGTGGGCGCGAGCTTCATGCGCCCGCACGAGGCGGCCCTGCGGGACCGCATCGGCCTCGACAAGATCATGTGGGGCAGCGACTACCCCCACGACGAAGGCACCCACCCGTACTCCCGCGAGGGCCTGCGCGCCGCCTTCGCGGGCCTGCCCCCGGACGAGGTCGCGGCCATGGTCGGCGGCAACGCCGCCCGGGTGTACGGCTTCGACCTGGAGCGCCTCGACGCCCTCGCGGCCGAGGTCGGCCCCACCGTTGAGGAGATCGCCGAACCCTTGAAGGAGCCCCCGGCCGACGCGACGAGCCCGGTGTTCGCCCCGGGAGGGTCGGTCCGCGTCTGGTGAGGCGGGCGGTGCCATGCTCGCCCTGTGACGCAAGCACCACACGAGGAGGCGCACGGCGGCGCCCTCGGCTCCCGCCTCAACTGGCTGCGGGCCGCCGTGCTCGGCGCCAACGACGGCATCGTCTCCACCGCGGGCCTCGTCGTCGGCGTCGCGGGCGCCACCAGTGAGCGCGCCACGATCCTGACGGCGGGCCTCGCCGGGCTGCTCGCCGGGTCGATGTCGATGGCCGCGGGCGAGTACGTGTCCGTGTCCACCCAGCGCGACTCCGAGAAGGCCGCCCTGGCCCAGGAGAAGCGCGAGCTGCGCGAGCAGCCGGACGCCGAACTCGCCGAGCTGACCGACCTCCTGGAAGGGCGCGGCCTCAGCCGCGACGTGGCCCGCGAGGCCGCGCAGCAGCTCACCGAGCGGGACGCGCTGCGCGCCCACGCGCGCGTGGAGCTCGGCATCGACCCCGACGAGCTCGCCAACCCCTGGCACGCCGCGTGGGCCAGCTTCGTCGCGTTCACGGCGGGCGCGCTGCTCCCGCTGCTCGCGATCGTCCTGCCGCCCGCCGCGTGGCGCCTGCCGGTCACCGTCGCGTCGGTCCTCGCCGCGCTCGCCCTCACCGGCTGGAGCAGCGCCCGCCTGGGCGCGGCGGCGGTACGCCCGGCAGTGGTACGGAACGTGGCGGGCGGGGCACTGGCGATGGCGGTGACGTACGGGGCCGGGGCGCTCCTGGGGGCGGCCGGTGTCTGAGGGCATTGGTGGAGATCGCCAATTTTTCGGGCCGTACCGGCGGTAATACTTATCGGTAACAACCTCTAGCGGCGGCCCAACAGCCGTTCTACGGTGCACGCATGTCGTCCCCGAACCTGCCCGATGTCGTGCTCTGGTCGATACCGGCCTTCGTCCTGCTCACCGTGGTCGAGATGATCAGCGTCCGGATCCATCCGGACGAGGACGCCGCCGGGTACGAGACGAAGGACGCCGCCACCAGCATCACCATGGGGCTCGGCAGCCTGGTCTTCGACCTGCTCTGGAAGATCCCGATCGTCGCGATCTACTCGGCGCTGTACGCGGCCACGCCCCTGCGGATCCCCGTCCTGTGGTGGACCGTCCCCCTGATGCTGCTCGCCCAGGACTTCTTCTACTACTGGTCGCACCGGGGCCACCACGTCATCCGCGTCCTGTGGGCCTGCCACGTGGTGCACCACTCCAGCAAGAAGTTCAACCTCACGACCGCGCTGCGCCAGCCCTGGACGACCCTCACGGTGTGGCCGTTCTACGTGCCGATGATCCTGTGCGGGGTGCACCCGGCGGCGGTCGCGTTCTGCTCGTCGGCCAACCTGGTGTACCAGTTCTGGGTCCACACGGAACGCATCGGCAAGCTGCCGCGCCCTGTCGAGTACGTCTTCAACACCCCCTCGCACCACCGCGTCCACCACGCGTCGCAGGGCGGCTATCTGGACCGCAACTTCGGCGGCATCCTCATCATCTGGGACCGCATGTTCCGCTCCTGGGTCCCGGAGACGGAGCGCCCTGTCTACGGCCTGACCAAGAACATCGACACCTTCAACCCCCTGCGGGTCGCCACCCACGAGTACGCGGCGATCGCCAAGGACCTGAAGAAGGCCAAGGGCTGGCGCGAACGAGCGGGCCACGTCTTCAGGGGGCCGGGCTGGCAACCACAGCGCCCCCAGGCGGCGCCCGAGCCGACAGCGCCCGAGACGACGCCGGACCGGACACCGGAGCGCGCGGCATGACGAGGAGCGTGCCCGCTGTGCCCACGACGACGGGCACTGGCCCTGAGACCCGCACCCCTCAAGACCGCTACGCCACCTGGATCCTGACGGCATTCGGACTGGCGGCCCTGGGGGACTTGGCGGGTCTGCTCGCCGGATCCGACATCGCCCACGCTGTCTTCAAGCCGCTCCTGATGCCCCTGCTGGCCGCATACGTCGCCTTCGGCGGAGGCCCGCGACTCCTGACCGCCGCGCTCCTGTGCGGTGGGGCAGGGGACACCCTCCTGCTCGTCGACGCCGATCCGGCGTTCTTGGCCGGCATGGGCTCCTTCGCCGCAGGCCACCTCTGCTACCTCGCGCTCTTCAGACGCCACGGAAACGGCCACCCACGCGCGCGTGGCACCTCACTGGCCCTCGCGTACGCCACGGCGCTCGCCGCCACGGTGACGCTTCTGTGGCCCGACCTCCCGTCGGACATGCGGGGCCCGGTCGCGGGCTACAGCGTCCTGCTCACGGGGATGGCGTTCGCGGCGACCAGGCTCGGCCCGGCGGCGGCCGTCGGCGGCGCGCTGTTCCTGCTGTCGGACAGCCTCATCGCGACCGACGTGGCCGACTGGCCGCAGGCGCCGCGCCCCGACTTCTGGATCATGCTCACCTACCTGGCGGCGCAGGTCCTCCTCGCCCGGGGAATCCTGGCCCGCGCCACCGGCACCCCCACCGGCACGGATGTCACCGGCACGGACGCCACCGTCACCAGCGGATCGGCACCGGCACCGCGGTGAGCAGCGCCGACACCGTGACCACGGCGCCGAGCACCATCACCTCCCCGCGCGCGGGCGCGTACGCGGCGAAGGGGTCGGCGGCGGCCCCGGACCGCTTCAGACGGAGCCGCGCGAGCAGTGCGAGCACGGCGACGACGGCCACGAGCAGCACCTTGGCGAGCAGCGTCCGGCCGTAAGCCGTGTCCGTCAGCTGGTCCACGACCGTGTCCGGCGGCATGCGGCGCAGCGTGCTGACGATCCCGGTCGCGGTGATCGTGGCGAACAGAACGGCGGCCACGCGCGCGTAGAGGCCGAGTACGGCGACACCCGCCTCCGGGGCGTACGCGCGCCAGCGCCACAGGGTCCGCAGCGCGTACAGCAGCCCGCCCGCCCACAGCGCCGCGCACGTCAGGTGCACCAGGGTGAGCCCGGAGCCGATGAGCGGCGCGTCCTCGGTGGGCGGGTGGGCGCGCAGCGCCTCCGCGACGACCACCGCGGCCAGCGGCAGGACCGTGCTGTCCGGCCGGCGCGAGCGCGCGCACAGGGCGGCCACGACGAACGCGTTGACCTCCAGGAGCGCGAGGCGCCCGTCCCGCGACTGGTAGAGCCCGCCGATGTCGAGGTCGGACAGCTGCTGCGGCACCAGGTTGCCGCTGGCCACGACCGACGCCAGGCCGAGCGCCGCGACGAAGCCCGCGCCCGCCGCCCACCACGCCCACGCGCGGGGAGCCGAGTCCAGCGGCGCCCCCGGCACGCGGCGCGCGAGCCGCCGTACGAACACCTCACCCGTCTGCACGCACAGCGCGGCGAACAGCACCGTCCGCAGGAACGTGATGCCCGGCGTGCCCGGCGCCTCGGCCTCACCGGTGCCGTCCAGGGCGGCCGACGGGCCGAACAGCGGGACCACCGCGGCGACGGCCACGAGGACCAGGACGGCGACGGCACGGCCCGACGACGGGCGGCGGTGCGCGGCGCGGCGCTCCGCGCGCGGGGACGCGGCGGAGGGCGCGGCGACCGCCTCGTCTCCCGTGTCCACTGGGGGTCTTATGGAGCTCACCATATGATCTTCACCAGACGTGTCACTGTGGGGCAAGTCAGGGCAAACAACTGGTGAGATGTCATTCCGGCCAGGACGCCAGGTCACCGCCACTGGGGTGCGTCCGTGCCCCAACTGCCCGGCGGCCGCTTCCAGTTCACGGGTCCGCCGGTGAAGGACACCGGCGGCAGCGCGTGCCGAAGGCGCCCCAGCGGACTGTCCGTCTCGGCGAGCCAGCGGGCGATGGCACCCTCCCGGCCCTCCGGCCCGCCGCCCTCCCGGCTCCCGGGCCCGCCGCCCTCCCCACCTTCCCCGCCGTCCGGCGCGTCCTGCCCCATGAGCCAGGCCGCCGTCCGCGCCAGCGCGAGCCGCACGACCCGCGTGCCGCCCCCGCTGTCCTCACCGTCGGTAAGGCGTTCCGTCAGCGACCGCAGGACGGCCGCGGCCAGAAGGTACCCCGTGCCGTGGTCCAGTGCCTGCGCGGGCAGCGCACCGGGCCGGCCCGGTGCACCCTCGGCGGCGGGCGCGGCCGGTGCGCCCTCCACGAGCGCGATGCCCGTCGCCGCCTGCACCAGGCTGTCAAAGCCCCGCCTCTCCGCCCACGGCCCGACCCCGCCCCACGCGGACAGCTGCGCCACGACGAGGCCGGGGCGGCGCTCGGCCAGCGCCTCGGGGGAGAGGCCGAACCGGTCGAGGGCGCCGGGCCGGTAGCCGGTGACGACCACGTCGGCCCCGGCCAGGAGCTCGTCGAAGGTCCGCAGGTCGGCGGGGGTGGCGAGGTCGAGCGTGGTGGAGCGCTTGCCGAAGCCCGTGTCCGTGTGCTGGTCGGGCAGTTCCGGCAGGCGCGGGGAGTCGACGCGCAGGACGTCCGCGCCGAGCAGCGCGAGCGTGCGGGTAGCGACCGGGCCCGCGATGACGCGCGTGAGGTCGAGGACGCGCACGCCCGCTGCGGGCAGCAGCGGGTCGCCGGTCAGCGGGGGCAGGGCCCGCGGAGCGCCGCCGCCGAGCCGCTCCCGGCCCACCAGGGGCAGCTCCGCCACCGCAGTGCCCTGTGGGTGCGCGGCCCACTCCTCGGGCGTGCGCACGGCGACGGCCAGGCCCCCGGCGTCGTACACCGCGTCCTCGACCTCCGCGGCGGACAGCTCGGCGAGCCGCGCGGCGACCGCGTCCGCGGCGCTCTCGGAGGCCACGTCCGCGAGCCCCAGTGCGGCCAGCAGACGCCTCCGGTGGTGCGGATAGTTGGCGTGCGTACGCACCCAGCCGTCGGCGGTGGGCCAGAAGCGTGACAGCGGCGCGAACGTGACGGGCGCGCGCCCGTCCACGAGGAGCTGCCGTTCACTGGTGAAGGCCGCGGCGACGGCACCGTCGTCCACGCGCGCGTGCGGCACGTCCCGCCCCGCGCGCCGCCCGGCGAGCTCGGCGGCGGCGAGCGCGCAGACGCCCGTGCAGGCCCGGGCCAGGGCGCGCACGGGGAGCCGCGCGGGCAGCGTGTCGTCGCGTACGTCGGCGGAGAGCCCAGGGAGCAGCCCGGGGGCGCCCCCGAGCGCGTCCCACGCGGTCACGACGGCAGGCAGCGCCGCCCCGCCCGCCACGGCGTCCCGCACCGGGAACTCGCCCTGCGCCACTGGTGTTTGCGGCACCAAAGGTGATTGCGTCATACAGCCACTATGCCGCGCGCCGCGCCCCCGTGACACGGATACCCCCGGGCTACTGCACCCGCGAGGGCCCGGTCGCCCCCGGCTCCGACGCCGCCGACCACCACAGCCGTATCTCGTCCCGCGGGTCCGAAGGGCGGAGCTCCCAGCCGCGGGCCGACGCCGCCTGGACGACGTATTCACCGCCCACGCCGCGGTACTTCCGCAGCGGAACCTCGCACTCGGTGGTCCGGCTCACGCCCTTCTTCCTGGGGGCCGACGCCTTCTTCGTCCACTTGTCCAGATACGCGTCGACCCGCGCCCGGTAGAAGTCCGCGTCCCCCTCGTGCCGCAGCTCGGGCCAGGTCACCCACCAGCGCGGCCAGACCGGGATCCGGCCGATGGTGGCGTCCATGAAGCGCTCGGCACCGCTCTCGAAGCCGGGGATCACCGTCAGGATCTCCGCGAACATGGCCACCACGATCAGCGCGAGGGCCAGCGCCAGGAGCAGCGCCCACCACACGGGCAGCACGACGACGGTGACCAGGAAGAGCAGCACGAGCCGCCAGGCCGGCCGGACCGGTTCGGCGTGCCACCGCTCGGGGCCCGCGTAGACGAACGAGGAGTCTTGATAGGCGTACATGCGCGGCATCCTCTCGCGCGGGGCCGGACGGTCCGTAACCGCCCGGCCCCTTCACACACGCCCTCCCACCTCTGGTTACTACTTCCGCACGGCGTCCAGGGCGTCGGCCATGCCCACTCCGTAGAACCCGTTGCGGTTCTTGCCGCCCTCGCACACCGCGTCGACCTTGCCGTCGCCGTCGATGTCGTACGGGTCGGTGCACTCCATCGCGTCGGCCTGGCGGTACAGCAGGGCCTTCACCCGGGCCGCGGAGGCCTTCGGGTGCGTCGACTTGATGAGCGCGGCCACGCCCGCGACGTGCGGCGACGCCATGGACGTACCGGCCTTGTAGCCGAACTTGCCGCCCGGAAGGGTCGACAGGATCAGGCCGCTGGTGGCCGGCGGCTGCGGCTTCTGGAACGCCGTCGAGTCGCCGCCGGGTGCGGCGATGTCGACGACGCCCTTGCCGTAGTTCGAGTACGAGGACTTCAGGGCCTTCGCGCCCGTGGCGGACACCGTCACGACGCCCGGCAGCTGCGACGGCAGGTCGAAGCAGTCCGCGGTCCTGATGGTGCGCTTGACCGGCGTCGTGTCGTTCGGGCTCGACTCGTCGACGATCTCCTCCTGGGCGAGGTCCGTCCGGGCGTTGCCCGCGGCGGCGACGTTCACGGCGCCCTTGCGCTCCGCGTACCGCGACGCCCGGCCGACCGCGTCGACCAGGGCCTTCTGGTCCTCGTCGGTACGGCAGTTGAACAGCCACGGGTCCGTGTAGTAGCTGCTGTTCGTCACGTCCACGCCGTGGTCGGCCGCCCACATGAAGCCGCAGACCACGGCCTCGGTGTAGTACAGGCCGGTCGCGGGCTCGGCCACCTTCAGGCTCGCGACCTTCACGCCGGGCGCGACGCCGGTGATGCCGGTGCCGTTCTTCGCGGCGGCGATCGAGCCCGCCACGTGCATGCCGTGGTCGCTCTCCTTGGTCACCGGGCGCCACGCGTTGTCCTTCTGCGTGGGCACGCCGCCCAGACAGCTCGCGGACGCGTTCCTGTCGAAGTTCGGCGCGATGTCCGGGTGCGTGTCGTCCACCCCGGAGTCCAGGACGCCGACCGTCACCTTCGGGCTGCCGAGGGACACCTGGTGCGCCTGGTCCGCCTTCATGGCGGGCAGGTCCCACTGCAGCGGCTCCAGCTCGTCCTGCCCGGCCGACGCCTTGCCCGCGGCGGACTTCGCCTCGGCGGCGGACAGCGGGCGCGCGGCGTCGATGTCGTCGCTGGACTGGGCGGACAGCGGCGCCGTGCGCGTGGCACCCGCCGACTGCACGCCCTTGGCCCCGCGGATCGTCTTGGCGAAGTCCGGGTTCGCCGAGTGCACGACGATGACACCGATCTTGTCGTACGCGATCACAACGGTGCCGCCGGCCTTGGCGATGGCCTTCTTCACGTACGCGGTGGAACTTCCGTGGCCCTTGCGGACGTTGACCACGTAGCTCATCTTGCCGTCGGCGGCGGCCAGGACGCCCGAGGCCGCCGGAGCCGCGGGTGCGGGGGACGCGCCGGAGGGCGCGTCGGGCTGCGCGGACGCGGTCCCCGGCAGGAAGGCGAGCGCGGACAGCACCGCGACGCCGAGGGGCAGGGCGAGGGCGCGGCGCGCGAGCGGCGCGGAGTGCTCGGTCACGGTCGTACCCCCCGTCACTTCTCGACGGCGTCGAGCGCGTCGACCACGCCGTAGCCGTAGAACCCGTTGCGGTTCTTGTCGCCCTTGCACACGGCGTCGACCTTGCCGTCGCCGTCGGGGTCGTACGGCTTGTCCGGGCAGCCCGGGTTGTCGGCCTGGCGCTTGAGCAGCTTCTGCAGCTGGTCCGGGCCCGCCTTCGGGTGCGTCGACTTCAGCAGGGCCGCGACGCCCGCCGCGTGCGGCGACGCCATCGAGGTGCCCTGCAGCCAGGCGTACTGGCCGCCCGGCATGGTGGACAGGATGCCGCCGTCCTTCGACGGGGTGTCCGTCGGCTTCTGGTAGCGGCGGTCGCCGCCGGGAGCCGCGACGTCGACGACGCCATTGCCGTACGTGGAGTAGTAGGACTTGGCGTTGTACACGCCGGTCGCGCTGACCGTGACGACGCCCGGGAGCTGGGCCGGCACGTCGAGGCACTTGTGCGGGTCGATGGTGCGCTTGACCGGCGTGGAGTCGTCGGGGCTCGACTCGTCGACGAGCGCGTCCGCGTCCAGGTCGTGGTTGGAGTTGCCCGCGGAGGCGAGGTTCAGCGTGCCCTTGCGCTTGGCGTACAGCTGGGCGCGGTTGACCGCGTCGAGGATGGCCCGCTGGTCGGGGTCGTCTTTGCAGTTGAACAGCCACGGGTCGACGTAGTAGCTGTTGTTGGTGATCTCGATGCCGTTGTCGGCGGCGAACACGAAGGCGCAGACGACGCTCTCCGGGTAGAACAGCTCGTTGACCGGGTCGGCCACCTTGATGCCCGCGACCTTGACGCCGGGTGCCACCCCGGCGACGCCTATGCCGTTGCGGGCGGCGGCTATCTCGCCCGCCACGTGCGTGCCGTGGTAGTGCTCCTTCTTCGCCGGGCGCCAGGCGCCGGGCGAGGTGTCCGGCTTGCCGCCCACGCAGCTCGCGGACTGCTTCGCGGCGAAGCTGGGCGCGAGGTCGGGGTGCGTGTCGTCGACGCCGGTGTCGATGACGCCGACGGTGACCTTCTCGGAGCCCGGGTTGGTCTTCGCCGCCTTGTCGGCGCCGATGGACCGCAGATCCCACTGGTCGGCCTCCAGCGGCTCCTGCGCCGGAGCGTCCGCCGTGCCGGAAGAGGCCTGCCGCTGGAGCGCCTTGGCCCGGTCCTTCGACAGGAAGGTCGGGGCGCCCTCCTCGGTCGTGCCGGCCGCCGTGAGCGGCGCCGTGCGGGTGGCGCCCGCGGACTGCACGCCGCGCACCGCCCGCAGCTGCTTGCCGAAGTCCGCGTGGGACGACACCGCGACGGTCACGCCGATCTTCGCGTACGTCACGACGACCGTGCCGTCGGCCGCGGCGATCGCCTTCTTGACGCGGGCGAGGGTCTTGGGGTCGGTCCGCGAGTTGACGACGTACGTGAGCTTGCCCGCGGCGGGTGTGGTGGCGGCCGCCCGTGCGGTGGTGGAACCGGGGGAGTCCAGCGGGACCGCGGTCGCGGCGCCCGGCGCGAACCCGACCGACGCCGCGAGCGCGACACCCAGGGGCAGGGCGAGCGCCAGACGTCTGGCCGGACGGGAGGTGCGGGAGGTGCGCTGAAGAGCCATGGGATCTCCACATCATCCGGATACGGAACTGCCCGAACACTGCGTGTGCTCGGGCAGGTGCATGACGGGTGGTGCAGGGCGAAGCTATCCCCCGGACTCCCCGGCCAGCAATGACTATGTGAAGAAACCAGGGAAAGCGGCGCGGTGAACCGCGTCGGGCGCGCCGCCGTGACGTTGAGCAGCGAACAGACGCAACATCAACCCCCTGTCGGATCACGTCCCCTGGGCTTAGCATCACCATCCGCGGCCCACGTGATCCGTGTCACTTTTTGGAACAGAGAGCACATGGACCACATCGCTTCCGTCCCCGACGTCTCGGACGTCCCTGACGTCTCAGGCGGTTCCGACGTCTCAGGCGTCCCCGCACCCCCACCCACCCCAACCGCCCCCGCACCACGAGGAGACTCCGTGGCCCCCGACGCACCGCCACCTTCGAAGGGCGGCACCGAACCCACGCCCCCGGCCCCCTCCGCGGAGGAGTTCGTCGAGGTGCAGCAGAGCCAGGAGTTCGGCGAACTGCGCTCCGCGCACCGCTCGTTCGCGTTCCCGATCACCATCGCCTTCATCACCTGGTACCTCGTGTACGTGCTCCTGTCGAACTACGCCGGTGACTTCATGGGCACCAAGCTGTTCGGCAACATCAACGTCGCGCTCGCGCTCGGCCTCGCGCAGTTCCTCACCACGTTCCTCATCGCCTGGTGGTACTCCCGCCACGCCGCCGCCAAGCTCGACCCCAGGGCCGAGGCGATCAAGTCCCGGATGGAGAGCGGCGCATGAGCACCCTGACCACGCACGGAACACAGTCCGCAGTCCTCGCCGCGGGCGAGGCGAGCGAGCACCGGCCGCTGATCATCTCCCTGTTCGCGGTGTTCGTCGTCGCCACCCTCGTCATCACCGTCTGGGCGGGCCGCCAGACCAAGAGCGCCGCCGACTTCTACGCCGGCGGACGGCAGTTCACCGGCTTCCAGAACGGCCTCGCCGTCTCCGGCGACTACATGTCCGCCGCGTCCTTCCTCGGCATCGCGGGCGCCATCGCCCTGTTCGGCTACGACGGGTTCCTGTACTCCATCGGCTTCCTGGTCGCCTGGCTCGTGGCGCTGCTCCTGGTCGCCGAGCCGCTGCGCAACTCCGGGCGCTACACGATGGGCGACGTCCTCGCCTACCGCATGCGCCAGCGCCCGGTGCGCACCGCCGCGGGCGCCTCGACGATCGTCGTGTCGATCTTCTACCTGCTCGCGCAGATGGCGGGCGCGGGCGTCCTGGTCTCGCTGCTCCTCGGCATCACCAGCGACGGCGGCAAGGTCGCCATCGTCGCCCTCGTCGGCGTCCTGATGATCGTGTACGTCACCATCGGCGGCATGAAGGGCACCACCTGGGTGCAGATGGTCAAGGCCGTCCTGCTCATCGCGGGCGCGCTGCTGCTGACCTTCCTGGTGCTCCTGAAGTTCGACTTCAACATCTCGGACCTGCTCGGCACGGCCGCCGAGAACAGCGGCAAGGGCGCCCCGTTCCTGGAGCCCGGCCTCAAGTACGGCGCCACGGGCACATCCAAGCTGGACTTCATCTCGCTCGGCATCGCCCTGGTGCTCGGCACCGCGGGCCTGCCGCACATCCTCATCCGCTTCTACACGGTGCCGACGGCCAAGGCCGCCCGGAAGTCCGTGAACTGGGCCATCGGCATCATCGGCGCCTTCTACCTGATGACGATCGCCCTCGGCTTCGGCGCCGCGGCCCTCATCAGCCCCAAGGAGATCACCGACTCCAACCCGGCGGGCAACACGGCGGCACCCCTGCTCGCCCTCCACCTCGGGGGAGTGGACTCCAGCTGGGGCGCCATCCTGCTCGCCACCATCTCGGCGGTCGCCTTCGCCACGATCCTCGCGGTCGTCGCGGGCCTCACCCTCGCCTCGTCCTCGTCGTTCGCGCACGACATCTACGCGAACGTCATCAAGAGGGGACAGGCCAGCGAGAAGGAAGAGGTCAAGGCCGCCCGCTGGGCGACCGTGTTCATCGGCATCGTCTCCATCGCGCTCGGCGCGCTCGCCCGCGACCTGAACGTGGCGGGCCTGGTGGCCCTCGCCTTCGCGGTCGCCGCGTCCGCCAACCTGCCGACGATCCTCTACAGCCTGTTCTGGAAGAGGTTCACCACGCAGGGCGCGCTGTGGTCGATCTACGGCGGCCTGTTCACCGCCGTGTTCCTGGTGCTGTTCTCGCCCGTCGTCTCCGGGAATCCGAAGACGTCGATGTTCAAGGGCGTCGACTTCCACTGGTTCCCGCTGGAGAACCCCGGCATCATCTCCATCCCCGTGGGCTTCCTGCTCGGCTGGCTCGGCACCCTCCTGTCCAAGGAGGAGCCGGACACCAAGAAGTACGCGGAGCTGGAGGTGCGGTCCCTCACGGGCACCGGGGCGCACTGACCGGGGCCCACTGACCGGGGCAGGACACCGCTGACAGCGGTACGAAGAAGCGGCCGCGTCGTAGGGATCTACGACGCGGCCGCGTCCGTCCTGTGGCAACGGCCCCTGTCGATGTCAGTCACGTCACGTAGGCTCATGGTCAAAGGACGTACTACCGATCCGGACCGGGGAGGGGGGCCCACGTGCTCATCGACACCTACGGCCGAGTGGCCACCGATCTGCGGGTTTCGCTGACCGACCGGTGCAACCTGCGGTGCACGTACTGCATGCCCGAAGAGGGCCTGAAGTGGCTGGCCAAGCCCGATCTCCTCACGGACGACGAGATCGTCCGCCTCATCCGCATCGCCGTCACGCACCTCGGCATCGAGGAGGTCCGCTTCACCGGCGGCGAGCCGCTGCTCCGCCCCGGCCTCGTCGGCATCGTCGAGCGCTGCGCCGCACTCGAGCCGCGCCCCCGGATGTCCCTGACGACGAACGGCATCGGCCTGAAGCGCACCGCGAAGGCCCTCAAGGCCGCGGGCCTCGACCGCGTCAACGTCTCCCTGGACACGCTGCGCCCGGACGTCTTCAAGACCCTCACCCGCCGCGACCGGCACCGCGACGTCCTGGAGGGCCTGGAAGCGGCCCGCGAGGCCGGCCTCACCCCGGTGAAGGTCAACGCGGTCCTGATGCCGGGACTGAACGACGACGAGGCCCCCGACCTCCTCGCCTGGGCCGTGGCGAACGACTACGAACTCCGCTTCATCGAGCAGATGCCCCTGGACGCCCAGCACGGCTGGAAGCGCGAGGGCATGATCACGGCCGGTGACATCCTCGCCTCCCTGCGCACCCGCTTCGCGCTCACCGACGAGGACGCCGAGCGGCGCGGCTCCGCACCCGCCGAGCGCTGGATCGTCGACGGCGGCCCGCACCGCGTGGGCGTCATCGCCTCCGTCACCCGCCCGTTCTGCGCCGCCTGCGACCGCACCCGGCTCACGGCCGACGGTCAGGTGCGCACCTGCCTGTTCGCCACCGAGGAGACCGACCTGCGGGCAGCCCTGCGCGCCGAGGACAGCGCGGACGAGGAGATCGCCCGCATCTGGAAGCTCGCGATGTGGGGCAAGAAGGCGGGTTCCGGCCTGGACGACCCGTCGTTCCTGCAGCCCGAGCGCCCCATGTCGGCGATCGGCGGCTGAGTCAGCGCCCGGCGCCGGACGCCCCCTGGACCCGGTCCCACTCGGCGAGCGTCACGACGTCCTTGAGGAAGCCCCGCACCCCCAGGAACTGGGACAGGTGCTCGCGGTGCTCCTCGCAGGCGAGCCAGGTCTTGCGCCGCTCCGGCGTGTGCAGCTTCGGGTTGTTCCACGCGAGCACCCAGACGGCGGCCGCGCGGCAGCCCTTGGCGGAGCAGATGGGGGTTTCGTCGGTCACGTAAGTCATCCCAAACAAGGCGACGCCGAGCAGCCACGGGGGGAGCTGCCCGGCGTCGGTCTGTCGCTCCGACGGGGGATGCGGAGCGCGTACGAAGTATGTCACGGGTCACCGGCCGCCTGGCACCGGAACTACATGATTGATCTGAGGTTTTCTTGAGCTTGGCGTAAGGTCGACGGTCAGCTCTGTTCGCGTGACGGTGCGTGCGGCTCGCCCTGCGCGCGGCGCCCGGCGTCTTCCGGGACGGGTTCCGCCGCCCGGTCGGGGGAGGGTCCGGCGGCCAGCATCGGCCGCGACGGTGCCGGTACGAAGGTTGACGGGAGCGAAGGCGCGTTCTCCCGGCCCGCGTTGGCGATCACCACGGCAACGTACGGCAGGAGCATTCCGAGTACCAGCGCGACGAGAGCGACATGGCGCTCGACGTTCCACAGCACCGCGGCGGCAATGACCGAAACAGTGCGGACGGACATCGAGATCATGTACCTGCGCTGCCGGCCCCGGACGTCGTCCTCGAGACCCTGCCGGGCCCCAGTGATCCGGAAAACCTCGGTACCGCTCCGCTTCCGCATCACATTCCACCGCCTGCCCGTATTGCCAGGCTCTCCCCGGCCTGGACGCTTCACCACGTTACGCCGCGGCTGCGCAGCCGCGTAGACCGGGGGCCGCCACGCCTCCCCGTATCCGGTGCGTCACGCCACGTATGGAGGCGCCCGACATGCGCCGTATGGCGGATGGGCCGACACTGAGCGTAATGCTCAGGTACAGCCGTCTGAGGAGGCAGCTATGGGCTGGTTGTGGGCGATCATCGTGGGCTTCGTCCTTGGTCTGCTCGCCAAGGCGATCCTGCCCGGGAAGCAGCACAGTCCGCTGTGGCTGACGACCGTGTTCGGCATCATCGGCGGCGTGCTCGGCAACTGGATGGCCGCAGGGTTCGGCATCGACGAGACCAAGGGCATCGACTGGGGGCGGCACGCCCTCCAGCTCGGCGCGGCGCTGGTCGTCGTGGCGGTCGGCGACATGCTCTACAAGGCGGTCAAGGGCAACAGACAGACGACGTGAGCCGCACACGTCATGAGGGGCCGGTCCGCCAGGACCGGCCCCTCACGCGTGCGTGCCCGCCGGGGTCAGCCCGTGACCTCCACCGCGGCCAGGTTCTTCTTGCCGCGGCGCAGCACCAGCCAGCGCCCGTGCAGCAGGTCCTCGCGCGCCGGCACGGCGTCCTCGGACGCCACCTTCACGTTGTTCACGTACGCGCCGCCCTCCTTGACCGTGCGGCGTGCGGCGGACTTGCTCGCCACCAGGCCGACCTCGGCGAGGAGGTCCACGACCGGGCCGAGCTCGGCGACCTCGACGCGCGGCAGCTCGGAGAGCGCCGCGGCCAGGGTCGCCGCGTCCAGGTCACCGAGGTCGCCCTGGCCGAAGAGGGCCTTCGACGCGGCGATCACGGCGGCGCACTGGTCGGCGCCGTGCACCAGGGTCGTCAGCTCCTCGGCGAGCGCGCGCTGCGCGGCGCGCGCCTGCGGACGCTCCTCGGTCTGCCGCTCCAGCTCCTCGAGCTCCTCGCGGGACCGGAAGGACAGGATGCGCAGGTACGTCGAGATGTCCCGGTCGTCCACGTTCAGCCAGAACTGGTAGAACGCGTACGGCGTCGTCATCTCCGGGTCGAGCCAGACGGCGCCGCCCTCGGTCTTGCCGAACTTGGTGCCGTCCGCCTTGGTCATCAGCGGCGTGGCGATGGCGTGCACCGTCGCCTCGGGCTCCAGGCGGTGGATCAGGTCGATGCCCGCCGTGAGGTTGCCCCACTGGTCGGAGCCGCCGGTCTGCAGGACGCAGCCGTGGCGCCGGTACAGCTCGAGGAAGTCCATGCCCTGGAGCAGCTGGTAGCTGAACTCCGTGTAGCTGATGCCCTCCTGCGACTCCAGGCGGCGGGCCACCGACTCCTTGGTGAGCATCTTGTTCACGCGGAAGTGCTTGCCGATGTCCCGCAGGAACTCGATCGCGGACATCCCCGCGGTCCAGTCCAGGTTGTTCACCATCACCGCGGCGTTCTCGCCCTCGAAGGACAGGAACGGCTCGATCTGGGTCCGCAGGCGGGTCACCCAGTTCGCGACCGTCTCCGGGTCGTTCAGGGTGCGCTCGGCCGTCGGGCGCGGGTCGCCGATCTGGCCCGTGGCGCCGCCCACGAGCGCCAGCGGGCGGTGGCCCGCCTGCTGGAGGCGGCGCACGGTCAGGACCTGCACCAGATGCCCGACGTGCAGGCTGGCCGCGGTCGGGTCGAAGCCGCAATAGAACGTGACGGGACCGTCCGCGAGCGCCTTGCGCAGTGCTTCTTCGTCGGTGGACTGGGAGAAGAGCCCCCGCCACTTCAGCTCGTCGACGATGTCCGTCACAGGTCTCTTGTCTCCTCGGGAGTGATCAGTACGTGCACCTCAAGGGTGCGGTCTACGAGGTTATACGCCCTGGCTGACCGAACTCATGTTGAAGTCCGGCACCCGGAGCGCGGGCATCGCCGCCCTGGTGAAGTAGTCGCCCCACTCGCGCGGCAGCGTCTTCTCCGTACGGCCCGCCTCGACGGCCCGCGACAGCAGGTCCACGGGCGACTCGTTGAACCGGAAGTTGTTCACCTCGCCGACCACCTCGCCGTTCTCCACCAGGTACACGCCGTCCCTGGTCAGGCCCGTGAGCAGCAGCGTCGCCGGGTCCACCTCGCGGATGTACCACAGGCAGGTGAGCAGCAGGCCGCGCTCGGTGGCGGCGACCATCTCGTCCAGGGAGCGGTCCGAGCCGCCCTCCAGGATCAGGTTGTCCACGGCCGGGGCCACGGGCAGCCCGGTCAGGGCCGCGCTGTGCCGGGTGGTCAGCAGATGGGCGAGCTCACCGTCGCGCAGCCACTGCGTCGGCCCGAGGGGCAGGCCGTTGTCGAAGACGGACGCGGCGTCCCCCGACGCGTGCGCGAGCACGAACGGCGCCGCCTCCAGGCCCGGCTCGTGCGGGTCGCTGCGCAGCGTCAGCGGCAGCTGCGCGAGCCGCTCGCCGACGCGGGTCCCGCCGCCCGGCTTGGAGAACACCGTGCGGCCCTCCGCGGCGTCCCGGGCCGCCGACGACCACAGCTGGTAGATCAGCAGGTCCGCGACGGCGGTCGGCGGCAGCAGCGTCTCGTACCGCCCGGCGGGCAGCTCGATCCGCCGCTCGGCCCACGCCAGACGCCGCGCGAGCTCCTCGTCGAGGGCCGCCGGGTCCACGTCCTTGAAGTCGCGGGTCGCACGCCCTGCCCACGCCGAGCGCGTGCGGTCCGGCGACTTCGCGTTCAGTTCGAGCGTGCCGCTCGGCTGGTCGTGGCGCAGGCGAAGCCCCGTCGACGTACCGAGATAGCTGGTCACGAACTCGTGGTTGGCGAAGCCGTACAGCTCGCGCCCGCCCGCCCGCGCGCGGGCGAAGGCCTCGCCGAGCGCCGGCGCGAAGTCACCGAACACCGCCGACGACGTCTCGACGGGCGCGTCCGTGAAGTCCGGGGACTCCGGGGCGCCGGCGACGAGCGGCTGTGCGTCCTCCGCGGGCCCGGCCGCGCGCGCGGCGGCCTCGGCGGCCCGCACCAGCGGTTCGAGCTCGTCCGCGGTCACCGCGGAGCGGGAGACGACGCCGGACGCGGTGCCCTGCGACCCGTCGACGGTGGCGATGACGGTGAGGGTGCGCCCGCGGGTGACGCCGTTCGTCGTCAGGGCGTTGCCCGCCCAGCGCAGGTTGGCCGTCGACTCCTCGTCGGCGATCACCACGCAGCCGTCGGCGGTGGACAGGTCGAGGGCCCGCTCGACGATCTCGTGCGGCTTGCTCGTACGCGCGGTCATCGCCCGGCCTCCTGCGTGGTGTTCAGAATGTTGACGCCCGTGAAGAGGGCGGACGGGCAGCCGTGCGAGACCGCCGCGACCTGGCCCGGCTGGGCCTTGCCGCAGTTGAAGGCGCCGCCAAGGACATACGTCTGGGGCCCGCCGACCGCGGCCATCGAACCCCAGAAGTCGGTGGTCGTCGCCTGGTACGCGACATCGCGCAGCTGACCCGCGAGCCGCCCGTTCTCGATCTTGTAGAAGCGCTGTCCGGTGAACTGGAAGTTGTACCGCTGCATGTCGATGGACCACGACCGGTCGCCCACGACGTAGATGCCGCGCTCCACGCCGCTGATCAGGTCGTCCGTGGACCGGCCCGCCGGGTCCGGCTGCAGCGAGACGTTCGCCATGCGCTGCACCGGCACGTGGCCGGGGGAGTCGGCGTACGCGCAGCCGTTGGAGCGCTCGAAGCCGGTGAGCTTCGCGATGCGCCGGTCCAGCTGGTAGCCGACGAGCGTGCCGTCCCTGACCAGGTCCCAGGACTGCGCGGCCACGCCCTCGTCGTCGTACCCGATGGTGGCGAGGCCGTGCTCCGCCGTCCGGTCGCCCGTCACGTTCATCAGGGACGAGCCGTACGCGAGCTTGCCGAGCTGGTCGAAGGTCGCGAAGGAGGTGCCCGCGTACGCCGCCTCGTAGCCGAGCGCGCGGTCCAGCTCCGTGGCGTGGCCGATGGACTCGTGGATCGTCAGCCACAGGTTCGACGGGTCGACCACCAGGTCGTACAGGCCGGGGTCGACGCTCGGCGCCCGCATCTTCTCGGCCAATTGCTCAGGAATCCGGGCGAGCTCGGCATCCCAGTCCCAGCCGGTCCCGGTCAGGTACTCCCAGCCGCGGCCGACCGGCGGCGCGATGGTCCGCATGGAGTCGAACTCGCCGCTCGACTCGTCCACGGCGTGCGCGGACAGCTGCGGGTGCAGGCGGACCCGCTGCTGCGTGGTGACCGTGCCCGCCGTGTCCGCGTAGAACTTGTTCTCGTGCACGGTGAGCAGTGAGGCGTCGACGTGCGCGACCCCCTCGGCGGCCAGCAGGCGCGCGCTCCACTCCGCGAGCAGCCCCGTCTTCTCCTCGTCCGGCACCGCGAACGGGTCGATGTCGTACGCGGACACCCACGTCCTGTCCGCGTGCACCGGCTCGTCCGCCAACTCGACGCGCTCGTCGGACCCGGCCGCCTTGATGACCTGCGCCGACAGCTTCGCCATCGCCACGGCCTGGGACGCGACGCGCGCCGCCGCGTCCATCGTCAGATCGACGCCCGAGGCGAAGCCCCAGGTGCCGCCGTGCACCACCCGCACCGCGTACCCGAGGTCCGTGGTGTCGGACGACGCCGCGGGCCGGGCGTCCCGCAGCCGCCAGGCCGCGCTGCGCACCCGCTCCAGACGGAAGTCCGCGTGCTCGGCGCCAAGCGCCCGCGCGCGGGCGAGCGCGGCGTCGGCGAGCGCCCTCAGCGGCAGTGCCGTGAAGGCTTCATCGATGGAATGAGGCACGGAATGTCTCCCTGCTGTCACCTGTGGTGGGCTCCGGCCCGCCGGTCGGCCCGGTCCGCGGCCGTCCCGGGGCACCGGTCAGGTCCGATCATCGCGCGCGGACCGGGCGCTCGGCCACACCCTTTCCGTGCCGCCCTTCCGCGCCGCTCTCGCGCGCGTTTCTGTAGGGACCCGACAGCGAGTCTTCCGCGCCACTGTCGGTCGCCGATTCTCCGGATCACGTGCGGGACCGATAGGTTTTCGAGTGACCACACCGTCAAGGAGAAGGGTGATCCGTTGAGCCGCTCGGTTCTCGTCACCGGAGGAAACCGGGGCATCGGCCTCGCCATCGCCCGCGCGTTCGCCGACGCCGGCGATCAGGTCGCGATCACCTACCGCTCGGGTGAGCCGCCCAAGGATCTCACCGCGGCCGGCGTCCTCGCCGTCAAGTGCGACATCACCGACGCCGAGCAGGTGGAGCAGGCCTACAAGGAGGTCGAGGAGAAGCACGGCCCCGTCGAGGTCCTGGTCGCCAACGCGGGCATCACCAAGGACCAGCTCCTCATGCGCATGACCGAGGAGGAGTTCACCTCCGTCCTCGACACCAACCTCACCGGCACCTTCCGTGTCGTGAAGCGCGCCAACCGCGGCATGCTGCGCGCCAAGAAGGGCCGCGTCGTGCTCATCTCCTCCGTCGTCGGCCTCTACGGCTCCCCGGGGCAGGCGAACTACGCCGCCTCCAAGGCGGGCCTGGTCGGCTTCGCGCGCTCGCTCGCCCGGGAGCTCGGGTCGCGCAACCTCACCTTCAACGTCGTCGCGCCCGGTTTTGTCGACACCGACATGACCCAGGCGCTCACGGACGAGCAGCGCGCGAGCATCGTGTCGCAGGTGCCGCTCGGCCGTTACGCGCAGCCCGAGGAGATCGCCGCCACGGTGCGGTTCCTGGCCTCGGACGACGCCTCGTACATCACTGGAGCCGTCATCCCGGTTGACGGCGGATTGGGCATGGGTCACTGATCACCATGAGCGGAATTCTCGACGGCAAGCGCATCCTGATCACCGGTGTGCTGATGGAGTCCTCCATCGCCTTCCACGCGGCGAAGGTCGCGCAGGAGCAGGGCGCCGAGATCATCCTGACCGCGTTCCCGCGGCCCACGCTCACCGAGCGCATCGCCCGGAAGCTGCCCAAGCCCGCCAAGGTCATCGAGCTCGACGTCACCAACGACGCGCACCTCGCGAACCTCGAGGGGACCGTGCGCGAGGAGCTCGGCGGCCTGGACGGCATCGTCCACTCCATCGGCTTCGCCCCGCAGGACGCCCTCGGCGGCAACTTCCTGAACACGCCCTTCGAGTCCGTGGCCACGGCCATGCACGTCTCGGCGTACTCCCTGAAGTCGCTGACCATGGCCTGCCTGCCGCTGATGCCGGAGGAGGGCGGCGCGGTCGTCGGCCTCACCTTCGACGCCCAGTTCGCCTGGCCGCAGTACGACTGGATGGGCCCGGCCAAGGCCGCCCTGGAGGCCACGAGCCGCTACCTGGCGCGGGACCTGGGCGCGCGGAACATCCGCTGCAACCTCGTCTCCGCGGGCCCGATCGGCTCCATGGCCGCCAAGTCCATCCCGGGCTTCGGCGAGCTCGCCAAGGTCTGGGACAGCCGCTCCCCGCTCCAGTGGGACATGGCCGACCCGGAGCCCGCGGGCCGCGGCATCGTCGCGCTGCTCTCGGACTTCTTCCCGAAGACCACCGGCGAGATCATCCACGTCGACGGCGGCGTGCACATGATGGGCGCCTAGCCGGTACGTTCCCACGGCGCCGACGCCCCGTTCCCGCACCGCGCGGGGGCGGGGCGTCGCCCGTTCGGCCCGCCCGCCGGGCGCGGCCGGGCGCGAGCCGCACACCCTGGAGCGTGCGCTGGTCACCTGGTGCGGCGCTCGCCGCTCTCGCCCTCCTGGTCACGCTGCCGTACGACGCCGTGTCGTACGCCGCCGCGCAGGCCGCGCGCGGGGGATCCGAGCACCGCGGGGGAGCGGCGGCGCGGGCGGCCGCGGCCCGGCCGTTCGGCGCGGAGTGCCGCAGCAGCGTCGTGGGCTCCCAGGCCGTCGCGTACTGCCACAACCCCTACCCCGAGACCGACCGGCTCCGGCTGCACGTCGAGTGCGACCGGTGGTGGGACATCGACAGCGACAGCCGCCCGGTCGACGCCGGGCCCGCCATGACGGTGCGGCTGACGGGGCGCTGCTGGAAGGAGATCCGCTCGGTGTGGATCAGCCACCAGCGCTGAGCCGCTCCGGGCGGCACCGATAGGGGTAGCCGGCCGCCTCCGTCGCCGCCGTCTGGGTGTCCCGCGCGCGGATGGCCTCGACGAGACGGCTGTGGTCCATGGGCCTGTCCAGGGTCAGCTCCTCGCCGACGTCCACGCGCAGCCAGGCGCGCAGGAGCTCGCTCAGATCCGCGTACAGGGCCGTCATCACGTCGTTGTGGGACGCGGCCACGACCGCCATGTGGAACGTCGCGTCCGCCGCCACGAAGGTCCCGGCGTCCCCCGACTCCCAGGCGCTCTCGCGCTGGGCGAGCAGCGCTTCGAGCTGCCGCAGGTCGCGGTCGGTGCGCCGCTCGGCGGCCAGCCGCGCCGCGCTCGACTCGAGCGTGGACCGCAGCTCCGCCACGTGCGCGGGGTCCGCGTCGGCGAACCTGCGGTGCATCACGCCCGCCAGCTCGCTGGTCGCGATCACGTAGGTGCCCGAGCCCTGGCGGATGTCGAGCAGGCCGTTGTGGGCGAGGGCGCGCACGGCCTCGCGGACCGTGTTCCTGGCCACGCCCAGCTGCTCGACCAGCTCCGGCTCGGTGGGGATGCGGGAGCCGACCGGCCACTCGCCCGACGAGATCTGGTTGCGCAGCTCGGCGATGACCTGCTCGGAGAGCGCGGAGCGACGGGGCGAGGTCAGCGGCATGACGTTCCTTCGTACGAGGCCGGGCTGAGGGTGGGACGACCGGGCGGGCGGCGGGGCTGGTGACCGGGCGGACAGCCGGGCAGGTAATCGAGTGGACAACCAATCATCCCATGATTCTATGATGGCTCCATGGTGAGCGAGGAGACAACGACGAAGACGAAGGTGCGGACGAAGGCGCCGATACCCCCGACGGACACCCGTACGGCGGACGGCGCGGGACGCGGGGGAGCCACGGCCGCGGCGGAGGCGAAATCCACCGCCACGCGCGCGTGGGCCATGCGCCTCGTCCCCGTCGGCATCGTCCTCGCGGCCCTCAACCTGCGGCCCGCCATCACCAGCCTCGGCGCCCTCTTCGAAGAGGTGCGGGACGGGCTCGGCATGAGCGGCACCGTCGCCGGGATGCTCACGTCCGTACCGACGCTGTGCTTCGCGGCCTTCGGCGTCATGGCGCCGCGCCTCGCCCGGCGCTTCGGGCCCGCGGCGGTGGTGTGCGCGGGCATGGCCGCCATCGCCGCGGGCCTGGTCCTGCGGCCCTTCCTCGGTTCCACCGCGGGCTTCCTCGCGGCCAGCGCGCTCGCGCTCATGGGCATCGCGGTCAGCAACGTCCTGATGCCGGTGATCGTCAAGCGCTGGTTCCCGGACCGGGTCGGCCCCATGACCGGCCTGTACTCGATGGCGCTCGCCCTCGGCACGTCGCTCGCCGCCGCCCTCACCGTGCCGATGACCGACGCCCTGGGCGGGAGCTGGCGGACCGGCCTCGCGGTATGGGCGGTCCTTCCCGCCGTGGCGTTCCTGCCGTGGCTCGTGCTGTCCCGCGGCGACCGGAGCGCGGTGCGGGACGCGGCACGGGGCACCGGCCGGGCCGCGGCCGACGAGGGGCAGGACGACGCGGGCTTCCGCATCACCCGCAGCCGCACCGCGTGGGCGCTCGCCGTCTTCTTCGGACTCCAGGCGTCCTCCGCGTACGTCACGATGGGGTGGATGGCGCAGATGTTCCGCGACGCGGGCGTCTCGGCCGGCATGGCGGGCCTGCTCGTCGCCGTCACGATGGCCATGGGCGTGCCGCTGGCCTTCGTCATCCCCCGGGTCGCCACGCGCCTCACCCACCAGGGCCCGGCCGTGATCGCCCTCGGCGCCTGCGGCCTGGCCGGCTACGCGGGCATGTACGTCGCTCCGGCGGGCGGCGCCTGGGCGTGGGCGATCCTCCTCGGGATCTCCAACTGCGCCTTCCCGCTGGCCCTGACGATGGTCGGGATGCGCGCACGGACCAACGCGGGCGTGGCCAAGCTGTCCGCCTTCGCGCAGAGCACCGGCTATCTGATCTCGATCCCCGGGCCGCTCCTGGTGGGCGTGCTCTACCAGCACAGCGGGGGCTGGGGCCTGCCGATCGCGCTCATGGCGGCCCTGATGGTGCCGCAGATCGTCATCGGCACCCTGGCGGGCCGCGACCGCACGGTCGAGGACGAGGTCGCGGCGAAGGC
>NZ_JBHYJH010000049.1:0-55270 GCF_042740445.1 Streptomyces sp. NPDC059003
GCCACGGGCCGTGCGCCAGGCGGGTGCGGGCAGGGTCAGCCCTTGTCCGCCACCAGGTGCTTCAGGGCGATGTTGAGCTTCAGGACGTTCACCCGGGGCTCACCCATGAAGCCGAGGATGCGGCCGTCGGTGTGGTCGTCGACGAGCTTCTGCACGTCCTTGACGTCCAGGCCGTTCTTGTCGGCGATCCGGTGCACCTGCAGGTCGGCGTACTTCGGCGAGATGTGCGGGTCGAGGCCCGAGCCGGAGGACGTGACGGCCTCCGCCGGGATGTCGGACGCCTTGACCTTGAAGTCCGCGGTCGAGTTGTCCTTGATGACGGCGTCCTGCGCGGCCTTCACCTGGGCGCACAGGCCTTCCTCGGCCTTGGGGTCGCAGACCTCCTTGCCGTCCTTGTCCTTCATGGTCCCGGAGTCGCCCGCGAGGTTGGTCGCGCCCGACAGGATCAGCTTGTACTGCGTGTTCACGCTGTTGGTGCCGAGCCCGTTGGACGGCCGGGGCTGGAACCACTTCAGGTCCGGGTCCGGCGTCTCCTGGCCCTTCTTCAGGGGCAGGTCGTAGCGCTGGCCGATGAGCTCGGAGCCGACGACCTTGCCGCCGTCCTTGATCTCGGAGCCGTTGGCCTTGTTGTTGAAGACGGCCTGGGCGATACCGGTGACGACGAGCGGGTAGATCACGCCGCAGACCACGGTCAGGACGAGCACGGCGCGCAGGCCGGCGCCCAGCAACCGGGCGGTGTTTCCCACGGAGTTATTCATGCCAAGTCACCCAATGCCAGGGATGAGAGAGATGATCAGGTCGATGAGCTTGATGCCGATGAACGGCGCGACCAGACCGCCGAGGCCGTAGACCCCGAGGTTGCGCCGCAGCATCTTGTCCGCGCTCATCGGCCGGTACTGCACGCCCTTCAGGGCCAGCGGCACCAGGGCCACGATGATCAGCGCGTTGAAGATGACGGCCGACAGGATCGCGGACTTGGGGCTGGACAGGTCCATGATGTTGAGCTTGTCCAGGCCCGGGTAGACCACCGCGAACATCGCCGGGATGATCGCGAAGTACTTCGCGACGTCGTTGGCGATCGAGAAGGTCGTCAGGGCGCCACGGGTGATCAGCAGCTGCTTGCCGATCTCCACGATCTCGATGAGCTTCGTCGGGTTGGAGTCCAGGTCCACCATGTTCCCGGCCTCCTTGGCGGCCGAGGTACCGGTGTTCATGGCCACGCCGACGTCGGCCTGCGCGAGCGCCGGGGCGTCGTTGGTGCCGTCACCCGTCATCGCGACGAGCTTGCCGCCCGCCTGCTCGCGCTTGATGAGCGCCATCTTGTCCTCGGGCGTGGCCTCCGCGAGGAAGTCGTCCACGCCCGCCTCGTCGGCGATGGCCTTGGCCGTCAGCGGGTTGTCACCCGTGATCATGACGGTCTTGATGCCCATGCGGCGCAGCTCGTCGAACCGCTCCCGCATGCCCTCCTTGACGACGTCCTTGAGGTGGATGACGCCGAGCACGCGGGCACCGTCGGTGTCCTCGATCGCCACGAGCAGCGGCGTGCCGCCCGCCTGCGAGATCTTGTCGGTGAGCTCCTGGGCCTCGTCGGTGACCGTGCCACCGCGTTCCACGACCCAGGCGGCGACCGAGCCGGTCGCGCCCTTGCGGACCTTGCGCCCGTCGACGTCCACACCCGACATCCGGGTCTGGGCGGTGAAGGCGATCCACTCGGCGTCGTTCAGCTCGCCCTGGTGGCGCTCGCGCAGGCCGTACTTCTCCTTGGCGAGCACGACGATGGAGCGGCCCTCGGGCGTCTCGTCGGCGAGCGAGGAGAGCTGGGCGGCGTCGGCCACCTCGGCCTCGGTGGTGCCGCGCACCGGCACGAACTCGGAGGCCTGGCGGTTGCCGAGGGTGATGGTGCCCGTCTTGTCGAGCAGCAGCGTGGAGACGTCACCGGCGGCCTCGACGGCGCGCCCGGACATCGCGAGGACGTTGCGCTGGACCAGGCGGTCCATGCCCGCGATGCCGATCGCGGAGAGCAGCGCGCCGATCGTCGTCGGGATCAGGCAGACGAGCAGGGCAGCGAGCACGATCATGGACTGCTCGGCGCCCGCGTACACCGCGAACGGCTGCAGCGTGACGACGGCGAGCAGGAAGACGATGGTCAGCGAGGCGAGCAGGATGTTCAGCGCGATCTCGTTGGGCGTCTTCTGCCGGGCCGCGCCCTCGACCAGGTTGATCATCCGGTCGATGAAGGTCTCGCCGGGCTTCGTCGTGATCTTGATGACGACGCGGTCGGAGAGGACCTTCGTACCGCCCGTGACCGCGGACCTGTCACCGCCGGACTCGCGGATGACCGGGGCGGACTCGCCGGTGATCGCCGACTCGTCGACGCTCGCGACGCCCTCGACGACGTCGCCGTCGCCGGGGATGACGTCGCCGGCCTCGCAGACGACCAGGTCGCCGATCTTGAGCTGGGTGCCGGGCACCTGCTCCTCGGTCTTGCCGTCGGCGGACAGGCGGCGCGCGACCGTGTCGGTCTTGGCCTTGCGCAGCGTGTCGGCCTGGGCCTTGCCGCGGCCCTCGGCGACCGCCTCCGCGAGGTTCGCGAAGATCGTGGTCAGCCACAGCCACGCGGCGATCGCCCAGCCGAACCAGTCACCGGGGTCCTTGAAGGCGAGGACGGTGGTGAGCACCGAGCCGATCAGGACCACGAACATCACGGGGGACTTGATCATCACCCGCGGGTCGAGCTTCTTGATGGCGTCCGGGAACGACTTCAGGAGCTGCTTGGGGTCGAACAGACCGCCGCCGACCTTGCCGTCGTCCGGCTTGTGGCCGGTCGGCACGTCCTGGTGCGGCGCGCGCGTGGGAGTAGCGGTGGTCATGGAGCTGCGCTCCTCTTGCTTCCTGGTTTCGGTGGTCATGACGCGAGACCCTCGGCGAGCGGACCGAGCGCGAGCGCCGGGAAGTACGTCAGACCGGTGATGATCATGATGGTGCCGACCAGCAGACCCGTGAACAGCGGCTTCTCCGTACGGAGCGTGCCCGCCGTCGCCGGGATCGGCTTCTGCTCGGCCAGCGAACCGGCGAGCGCGAGGACGAACACCATCGGCAGGAACCGGCCGAGGAGCATCGCGAGACCGATCGTGGTGTTGAACCACTGCGTGTCCGCGTTCAGGCCGCCGAAGGCCGAGCCGTTGTTGTTGGCGCCCGAGGTGAAGGCGTACAGGATCTCGGAGAATCCGTGTGCGCCGCTGTTGAGCATCGAGTTCTTCGGCGTGTCCAGGGCCAGGGAGGCGCCGGTGAAGCCGAGGACGAGCGCGGGCGTGACGAGGATGTAGCAGGCCGCGAGCTTGATCTCCCGGGTGCCGATCTTCTTGCCCAGGTACTCGGGCGTGCGGCCGACCATGAGACCCGCGATGAAGACCGCGATGATCGCCATGATGAGCATGCCGTAGAGGCCGGAGCCGGTGCCGCCGGGCGCGATCTCGCCGAGCTGCATGCCGAGGAGGTCGATGCCACCGCCGAAACCGGTGTTGGAGGAGTGGAAGGAGTTCACCGCACCGGTCGAGGTGAGCGTGGTGGCGACCGAGAAGATCGCCGAGCCGCCGATGCCGAAGCGGGTCTCCTTGCCCTCCGTCGCGCCGCCCGCGAGGTCGAACGCCGGGCCGCCGTGGTGGAACTCGGTCCACATCATCAGGGCGGTGAAGCCGATCCAGATCGTCGCCATCGTCGCGAGGATCGCGTAGCCCTGCTTGACCGAGCCGACCATCTTGCCGAAGGTCCGGGTCAGGGCGAACGGGATGACGAGGATCAGGAAGATCTCGAAGAGGTTCGAGATCGGGTTCGGGTTCTCGAAGGGGTGGGCGGAGTTGGCGTTGAAGTAACCGCCGCCGTTCGTGCCCAGCTCCTTGATGACCTCCTGCGAGGCGACCGCGCCGCCGTTCCACTCCTGCTTGCCGCCCATGAACTGGCCGACCTCGTGGATGCCGGAGAAGTTCTGGATCGCGCCGCACGCGACGAGGACGAGCGCACCGATCACGGAGATCGGGATCAGGATGCGGACGACACCGCGCACCAGGTCGGCCCAGAAGTTGCCGAGCTCACCGGTGCGCGAGCGCGCGAAGCCGCGTACGAGCGCCACGGCGACGGCGATGCCGACGGCCGCGGAGACGAAGTTCTGCACCGCGAGGCCACCGGTCTGCACGACGTGGCCCATGGCCTGCTCGCCGTAGTACGACTGCCAGTTGGTGTTGGCGGTGAAGGACGCGGCGGTGTTGAACGCCTGGTCCGGGTCGATGGCCTTGAAGCCGAGGGAGCCCGGCAGCGAGCCCTGGAGCCGCTGGAGCAGATACAGGAAAAGCATGCTGGCCGCGGAGAAGGCGAGCACGCCGCGGAGATAGGCGGGCCAGCGCATTTCGGTGCTGGGGTTGGCACCGATGGCCTTGTAGATCCACTTCTCGACGCGCAGGTGCTTGTCGGACGAGTAGACGCCGGCCATGTAGTCGCCGAGGGGACGGTATGCGAGGGCCAGCGCGGCGATGAGCGCGAGCAGCTGGAGCACACCAGCGAGGACGGGACTCATTTGTGGACTCAGAACCTCTCCGGGAACACAAGGGCGAGGACGAGATAGCCCAGAAGGGCGACGGCCACGATCAGGCCGACGATGTTTTCGGCAGTCACAGCTTCGCCACCCCCTTGGCGACGAGGGCCACCAGCGCGAAGACCGCGATCGTGGTGACGACGAAGGCCACGTCGGCCATCGTGTGCTCCTAGATGAGATTCGGATTTCCTGACGTGTTGAGGAAACCGCTTCGTTGGCGGGTTTCGATCGCCGTTGACGGCTCCCTTACGGGCATGGGCGTCGCGTTGACGAATCTCTTACGGCTTTCTCCTGGACCAGGAAAAACGCCGATGGGCCGCACCCCCATAAGGGAGTACGGCCCATCGGCTCGCACCTATTTAGGTCAGCTGTGTCCGGTTACCGCGGCGGGCGGCCCGGCCGGAGTCGACGCCCGGCCGGGGCGCGCGCTCAGCGGACCTCGGTGATCTCGGGACCGCGCGCGAGCTGGCCCATGCCGCCCGAGAACCGCGAGGTCTCCTGGTCCTCCTGCTGGACACCCTCCGGCACCATCTGCGCGTCGTCCGGCAGCTTGAGGACGATCGGGTCGCGCGGGGCCATCGGGCCCTCGCCGCGGACGACGACCGTGTCCCGGAAGATCTGCTCCAGGAGCCCCGCCGCCTGCGGCTGCACCGCGCCCTGCCCGGAGATCACCCCGCGCAGGAACCAGCGCGGACCGTCCACACCGACGAACCTGACGACCTGGAAGCCGCCCGTGCCGTCCGGCAGCTGCACCGGCACCTGGGCGCGCAGCTCCCAGCCGAGCGGTCCCTCGACCTCGTCGATGACACCGCCCTGCTGCGTGATCCCGGAGGCGATCTCCTCGCGGACCTCGCCCCAGATGCCCTCCCGCTTCGGGGCGGCGAAGCCCTGCAGCTGGATGGCGCTGTCCTGGAGGACGACGGTGGCCGCGACGATCGCGTCGCCCGCGACCTCCACGCGCAGCTCCATGCCCTCGACCCCCGGCACGAACAGACCGCCCAGGTCGACCCGGCCCTCGCCGGGCTCACGGACCTCGGAGGCGTCCCAGGGCCCGTCCGGCCGCGGCTCCGGCTCAAGGCGTACCCGCTGCGCCGCCGCGTCCTCGCCGCTCTCGGCGCTGTCGACGACCTGCTCGGCCTCGCCCGCCGCGTCCTCGGCGGCACCACTCTTCTTGCGACGTCCGAACACGTCACTGTCCTTCCCGGTCGGATACGACCGACGCGTATCGATTCCCACCCGTTTGTTCACCCGAGCTGACGCCCACGGCGGCATGACCGCCGGTGGACCCGAAGCCCCCCTCGGCCCGCACCGAGCCGGGAAGCTCCGCCACCTCCTGGAAGCGCACCTTCTCGACCCGCTGGACGACCAGTTGGGCAATCCGGTCGAAGCGCTCGAACCGCACGCTCTCGCGCGGGTCGAGATTCACCACGATCACCTTGATCTCCCCACGGTACCCGGCATCAATCGTCCCCGGGGCATTCACCATGGCGACACCGCAGCGGGCGGCGAGGCCGGACCGCGGGTGCACGAAGGCCGCGTACCCCTCGGGCAGGGCGATAGACACCCCCGTCGGCAGCACCGCCCGTTCACCGGGCGCGAGTTCGTACGGCTCGGTCGTCCGCAGGTCGGCCCCGGCGTCGCCGGGCATCGCGTACGACGGCAGCGGTACATCGGGGTCGACGCGCCGGATGAGGACGTCCAAAGGGGCAGGGTGGGTCACGGGTTCACCTCGAAGGCGCGGGCGCGGCGGATCTGGTCCGGGTCGTTCATGGCCGCCTGGATCTCCTGGGGGCGGCCGTTGTCGATGAAGTGGTCCACCTTCACCTCGATGAAGAGGGCGTCGGCACGCACGGCGACGGGTCCTTCGGGGCCGCCGATCCGGCCGGTGGCCGTCGAGTAGATCTTCCGCCCGGCGACGGCGGTGACCTCGGCGTCCAGGTGCAGCACCGTGCCGACCGGCACCGGCCGCCGGAAGTCGGTCTCCAGGCGTCCGGTCACGGCGATCACCCGCAGCAGCCAGTTCAGGGAGCCGAGCGTCTCGTCGAGGGCGGTGGCGAGGACTCCGCCGTGCGCGAGCCCCGGAGCGCCCTGGTGCTCCTCGCGCACCGTGAACTCGGCGGTGATCGCCACGCCTTCGCCGGCGCGCGCCTCCAGGTGGAGGCCGTGGGCCTGCCCTCCCCCGCACCCGAAGCAGAGCGCGTAGTGCGCGCCGATGAGCTCGCCCGGCGCGGGCGCGTCGGGGTGCCGGACGGGCGCTATCGCGTCGGCCGGAGGCGTCAGAGCTGCAGATGTACCACTCACAGGCGCAGACCTTACCTCCGCGTCAGCGACCGTCGCGCACCATGCCAAGCTTGGCTTCATGCAGCCTTACGAAGAACGCCTGACCGCGCCCCGTTCGTGGTGGCTCGTCTCGGTCCTCGTCGGTATCGCGGCGGGCCTCACGATGCTCCCGTTCGGCACGCTGCCGCTCCTGGGCGGCCTGGTCGGCGGCACGGCCCTCGCGGCGGTGCTCACCAGCTCGTACGGCTCGGTGCGGATCCGGGTGGTGGCGGGCTCCCTGGTCGCGGGTGACGCGAAGATCCCGGTGTCGGCGCTCGGCACCCCCGAGCCCCTGGACGAGGCCGAGACGCGCGCCTGGCGCACCCACAAGGCGGACCCGCGCGCCTTCATGCTCCTGCGCAGCTACATCCCGACGGCCCTGCGGGTAGAGGTGACGGACCCCGAGGACCCGACGCCGTACGTGTACGTGTCGACGAGGCACCCGGAGGCACTGGCGGCGGCGCTGGAATCCGTGCGGGCGTCCTAGACGGGGGCCTCAGGCCTCCAGCCCCGTGGGGCCGGTCAAGGGCGGCAGCTCCCTCAGCGAGTCCCAGGGCACCTGGGAACGGCGCAGGTCCGCGCGAACGCGCTCCGCGAGCTTCTTCGTGTCACGCCGGTTCATGAACGCACCGACCGCCGCGCCCACCATGAACGGCAGCAGGTTCGGCAGGTTCCGCACCATGCGCTTCATGATCTGCTGACGCAGCTCCCGCTTCATCTGGCTGCCGAGCGCGGCATTGATCGACGTCGGCTTGACGACGTCGATCCCGCGCTCGTCGGTCCACGACCGCAGGTACGCGGTGCTGCGCTCCTTCAGGTTCCCGGGCGGACGCCGCCCGTACACCTCGTGCAGCTCGGCGATGAGCTTCAGCTCGACCGCGGCGACGCCGGTGATCTCGGCGGCGAGCTCGGCGGGCATCGCGGGCGGCACCGGCAGCATGGCCGCCGCGCCGACGCCCGCGCCCACCGTGGAGGACGCGTTCGCCGCGCCCGCGATGAGTTTGTCCGCGAGCTCCTCGGGGCCGAGGCCCGGGAACTGCTTGCGGAGGGTCGCCAGGTCGCGGACCGGGACCCGCGGGGCGTTCTCGATGATCCGGTCGGCGAGATAGCCGATGCCGGCCTTGGCGCCGCGGCCACCGCGGCGCACCCCGTTCTTGAGGCCGCTCGAGACGGCGGCGAAACGCTTGCCCCTGGTCGAGGGCCGCTCGTCTCCCGCCGCCGCGCCGGGGCCCGTCGTGGTGCCGTCCGCGGCCTCCACGGCGGCTCGGTGCGGCTGTTCGAGGGCCGTTCCGCGCACCAGGGCCGGAACCGCTGCGTACGCCGTCTCCGCGGCGTCCTGGGCCCCCTGGGGGCCCGTGGTGTCCCTGCCGTGCCGCGCGGCGTCGGCGGGCTTGAGCGAGGCCCCAGGGCCCCGCTCGCCGTCCGTCGCGCCGTCGGGCACCGCTGCGTCCGCTCCGTGGTCGCCGAAGCGGTTCTTCCGGGGCGGGGTCGAGCCAGTCACGGCCGACCCTGCCTCAGTCGCAGTCGCGGCAGATCGGCTGGCCGTTCTTCTCGCGGGCCAGCTGACTGCGGTGGTGCACCAGGAAGCAGCTCATGCACGTGAACTCGTCCTGCTGCTTGGGGAGCACGCGCACGGCGAGCTCCTCGTTGGACAGGTCCGCGCCGGGCAGTTCCAGGCCCTCGGCGGCCTCGAATTCGTCGACGTCGACGGCCGAAGCCGACTTGTCGTTCCGCCGGGCCTTCAGTTCTTCAAGGCTGTCCGAGTCGACGTCGTCGTCGGTCTTGCGTGGGGTGTCGTAGTCCGTTGCCATGTCGCTCTCCCCCTCTGGGTGTCTGCGGTGTCTCAGCGCACGTAACGCGTGAGAGGCCGGACTTGTGCCCGACCTGAGGCGGAGATTTTGCCTCACATCAAGGTCTGTTACTCAATCGACACCCAACCGCACCCCTGAAGAGGTGATCGGTTTGGATGGCGATCGGGACCGTACACGGTCCGAATGTCGCACTTCACGGGCGCCACCCCGTGTACTTCCCGTGATCAAGACCCCCGAAAACCCGGATTTTCCCGGCTTTCCGACGACTTTCGCAGTCACGGAGAGTAGATGGCCAAAAATTCGCTCCTGTGATCGATCACACACGAAATCTCCAGGATCAGATCCCGAAAATTCCGCGCAAAGCGAACATCCTGCCGTGTCGGCGGCAGCATCTCAGATCGGCAGGGTGACTCGCATCACGAGCCCACCCCCCTCGCGCGGCTCCGCGATGATACGGCCCCCGTGGGCGCGCGCCACCGACCGGGCGATGGACAGGCCGAGACCCACCCCCTTGTCGCTGCCCGTCCGCTCCGTGCGGAGCCTGCGGAAGGGCTCGAAGAGGTTGTCGATCTCGTACGCGGGCACCACCGGGCCCGTATTGGTCACCACAAGGACGGCCTGGCCGTGCTGCGACTCCGTGGTCACCTCGACCCAGCCGCCCTCCCGTCGCCCGCCATCACCCTTGTTCTGAAGGGCTTCGCCCTGCCCCTCTTGATTCTTCACGTTGTACCGGACGGCGTTCTGGACCAGGTTCAGGGCGATGCGCTCCAGGAGGACGCCGTTGCCCTGGACGACCGCGAGGCCGCGCTCGCCGCGGATCTCGACGCCCTTCTCCTCGGCCTCGGACCGCACCTGGTCGACGGCGCGGTTGGCGACCTCGGCGAGGTCCACGGGCTTGCGCTCCACGATCTGGTTGTCGCTGCGGGCGAGCAGCAGCAGGCCCTCCACGAGCTGCTCGCTGCGCTCGTTGGTGGCGAGCAGCGTCTTGCCCAGCTGCTGGAGCTCGGGCGGCGCCTGGGGGTCGGAGAGCTGCACCTCGAGGAGGGTGCGGTTGATCGCCAGGGGCGTGCGCAGCTCGTGCGAGGCGTTCGCGACGAACCGCTGCTGGGCCGTGAAGGCCCGCTCCAGACGGTCCAGCATCTCGTCGAAGGTGTCGGAGAGCTCCTTCAACTCGTCGTCGGGGCCGTCCAGTTCGATGCGGCGGGTCAGGTCCGTGCCCGCCACCCGGCGCGCGGTGCGCGTGATGCGGCCGAGCGGCGACAGGACGCGGCCCGCCATCGCGTACCCGAAGGCGAAGGCGATCACGGCCAGGCCGAGCAGCGCAAGCAGGGAGCGGCTGAGGAGGTTGTCCAGGGCGGCCTGGCGCTGGTGGTCGGTGCAGACGCTGATCGCGGAGTTGAACTGGGAGAGCGTCAGATTGCCCGCCGACGCCCGCGAGCAGTTGTCGCTGGTGACCTTGATCTCCCGGCCGCTCACGATCTTGTACAGCGGCTCGTTGCCCGTGTTCAGGGCCTGCGCCGCGAGGAGGTAGATGATCGAGAGGAGCAGGATGCCCGCGATCAGGAACATGCCGCCGTACAGCAGCGTGAGCCTTATGCGGATGGTGGGGCGCAGCCACGGGAAGGGCATGTCGGCCTTCCTGGGGTCCCAGGTCGGCTTCGGGGGCGCCGCCGGGGGCGCGGGTGTCGCGGCCACCGCCGTCAGATCCGGTAGCCGGAGCCCGGCACGGTCACGATGACGGCGGGCTCACCGAGCTTGCGGCGCAGGGTCATGACCGTGACCCGGACGACGTTCGTGAACGGGTCCGTGTTCTCGTCCCAGGCCTTCTCCAGGAGCTGCTCGGCGGAGACCACGGCGCCCTCGCTGCGCATCAGCACCTCGAGGACCGCGAACTCCTTGGGCGCCAGCTGGATCTCCCGGCCCTCGCGGAACACCTCGCGGCGGTTCGGGTCGAGCTTGATGCCGGCGCGCTCCAGGACGGGCGGCAGCGGCACGCTCGTGCGCCGCCCGAGGGCGCGCACACGGGCCGTGAGCTCGCTGAACGCGAAGGGCTTGGGGAGATAGTCGTCGGCGCCGATCTCCAGGCCCTCGACGCGGTCGCTGACGTCGCCGGACGCGGTGAGCATCAGCACGCGCGTGGGCATGCCGAGCTCGACGATCTTGCGGCAGACGTCGTCGCCGTGGACGACCGGGAGGTCGCGGTCCAGGACGACCACGTCGTAGTCGTTCACGCCGATGCGCTCCAGGGCGGCCGCACCGTCGTACACGACGTCGACGGCCATGGCCTCCCGGCGCAGTCCGGTGGCCACCGCATCGGCGAGCAGCTGCTCGTCCTCGACGACGAGTACGCGCACGTCGCTTGTCCTTCCTCTGTGCACCCGCGCACGGTCGCGGCGGGGCAGGTCTCTACGTGGGGTTGAGACCTCCATCCTGCCCCTTTCGGCCATAAACCGGCTGTAAGACGGGCTCCGGGCCCCGGAATGCGGGACTTTCTCGGCCTGTTGAGGTTTCCGTGGCGAGGGCTCTGGGGAGGACGGCCTTACACCCGCGATCACGCTTCGTATGTGACGCGCCACGACCTGCTTTCCACAGCGGCGGCGTCGGACGTGATCGCCCCTTTCCAAGGGCACACCCCCGTGCCACCGATCCACGACCCAGCCGAGGGGGCGCAACCATGGACGCATTCACCGCAGGTCTCCTGCAGCGCATAAAGGCCACGGAGTCCGACCTCACCCGTGCCCGCGAGACGGGCGACGAGTTCCTGGCCGAGGTCGAGCTGGGCGAGCTGGAGGACCTCCACCGCCTGGCCGCCGAGCACGGCGTGGAGGTCGCCGCTCCGAGCTCCTGACCCTCCTGTCCGACCCCGCTCAGCGCGCGAGGGCCCCGGCACCCACTCCAGGGGTGCCGGGGCCCTCTCGCGCGTCCGGGTCAGTCGTGCCAGGCGCCGTGCTTGTCCAGGAAGGCCTGGAGGGGCTCGAAGAGGCCGGGCGGGCCCGCCACCGTCAGCTCGCCGGAGACGGCCTCGCCGGGGCGGCCGCCGGTGAGCGCGCCCGCCTCGCGGGCGACGAGCTCTCCGGCCGCGAAGTCCCAGGGGTTCAGGCCGCGCTCGTAGTACGCGTCCAGGCGGCCCGCCGCCACGTCGCACAGGTCGATGGCCGCCGAGCCGGCGCGCCGGATGTCCCGCACGTCCGGAAGCAGCCGCCGGACGACCTCGGCCTGCTGGGCGCGGCGCCGCGCGACGTACCCGAAGCCGGTGCCGATCAGCGCCTGCTCGAACGGGGGCGCGGGGCGGACCCGCAGCCGCCTGTCGTTGACCCAGGCGCCCTCGCTGAGCACCGCCCGGTACGTCTCGCCGCGCACGGGTGCGTGGACGACGCCGACGAGGGTCTCGCCGTCCTTGCGGGCCGCGATGGACACCGCCCAGTCCTGGCGGCCGTAGAGGTAGTTGACGGTGCCGTCGATCGGGTCGATCACCCACTGGACGCCGCTGCTGCCCTCGGAGCTCGCGCCCTCCTCGCCGAGCACCCCGTCGTCGGGCCTGCGCTCGGCCAGGAAGTCCGTGATCAGCTTCTCGGACGCGATGTCCATCTCGGTGACGACGTCGACGGCGCTGGTCTTGGTGGCGGCCACCCCCAGGTCCTCCGGGCGGCCGTCGCGCAGCAGCTCGCCGGCCCGGAGCGCGGCCTCCAGGGCGACGGTGAGCAGCTCGGCCTTCAGGGGGTCCGATGCGGCGGGGTCGGTCACGGGGGCTCCTTACGCGAACGGGCTGTCGGCACCCGCGGCGGCGGGCTTCGGGGTGCGGGCCGGGCAGCAGCCCACCGGACACAGGTCGTGGCTCGCGCCGAGGGCGCCCAGGGCGCACGGGGTCACCGTGCGTCCGCTCTCGGCGGCGGCGCGCTCCAGGACGAGCTCGCGCACCGCGGCGGCGAACCGCTGGTCGGCGCCGACGGTGGCCGAGCGGCGGACCGGCAGGCCCAGCTCCGCCGCCTTCGCCGTGGCCTCGGTGTCGAGGTCGTACAGCACCTCCATGTGGTCCGACACGAAGCCGATGGGGACCATCACCACGGCGGGCGCCCCCGCCTCGTGCCGCTCCTCCAGGTGATCACAGATGTCGGGCTCCAGCCACGGAATGTGCGGGGCGCCGCTGCGCGACTGGTAGACGAGCTCCCAGGGGCGGTCCACGCCGGTCTCCTCGCGCACCGCGTCGGCGATGACCCGGGCCACGTCCAGGTGCTGCTTCACGTACGCCCCGCCGTCGCCGTGGTCGGCGGCCGGGCCCGACGTGTCGGCCGCGGCCGTCGGGATGGAGTGCGTCGTGAAGGCCAGGTGGGCGCCGTCGCGCACCGCCTCCGGGAGGTCGGCGAGGGACGCCAGGACGCCGTCGACCATGGGCCGCACGAAGCCCGGGTGGTTGAAGTAGTGCCGCAGCTTGTCCACGCGCGGCGGCTCCAGGCCCTCCTCGCGGAGCGCGGCGAGGGCGTCCGCGAGGTTCTCGCGGTACTGCCTGCAGCCCGAGTACGACGCGTACGCGCTGGTGGCGAGCACGAGGATGCGGCGGCGGCCGTCGCGCACCATGTCCCGCAGCGTGTCCGTCAGGTACGGCGCCCAGTTGCGGTTGCCCCAGTACACCGGGAGGTCCAGGCCGTGCTCCGCGAAGTCCTTGCGCAGGGCGTCGAGCAGCGCTCTGTTCTGGTCGTTGATGGGGCTGACGCCGCCGAACAGGAAGTAGTGCTGCCCCACCTCCTTCAGGCGCTCCTTGGGGATGCCGCGGCCGCGCGTCACGTTCTCCAGGAACGGGACGACGTCGTCCGGGCCCTCGGGGCCGCCGAACGAGAGCAGCAGCAGGGCGTCGTACGGAGTGGGATCGAGCGTGGGATCCAGCGCGTCGGACATGTCTTTGATCCTGCCACCCGCCACTGACAACCGGGACACTGCCCGCTGTCCGGCGGAGCTGTCCGGCGGGGCTGCCCGGTCGCGAGCCCGCCGCCGCGGAAGGGAAAACCGCAGAACGGAAAACCGCAGTGCGCTCCGGGGCCCCGCGGCCGTAACCTGTATCAGCCATCTTCACGCCTTACCGGGGCCGCTCCGCCGAGCCCGCTCCGGCAGCCCCGCGGAGTCCACGTGCCGAGCCCCTACCGCGCCATCTTCGCCGCCCCCGGCACCAAGGGGTTCTCGGCCGCAGGCTTCATAGGCCGGATGCCGCTGTCCATGATGGGCATCGGCATCGTGACGATGATCTCCCAGCTGACCGGCCGGTACGGCCTCGCGGGCGCCCTGTCGGCGACGGTCGCGCTGTCCGCCGCGGCGATCGGCCCGCAGATCTCGCGCCTGGTGGACCGGCACGGCCAGCGCCGGGTGCTCAGACCCGCCACCCTGGTGTCGCTCGCCGCCGTGACCGGACTGCTCCTCGCCGCGAAGTTCGAGCTCCCGGACTGGACCCTGTTCGTCTTCGCGGGGCTCGCCGGTGCCGTGCCCAGCCTGGGCTCCATGATCCGCTCCCGCTGGGCGGCCATCTACCACGGCACCCCGCAGCTGCACACGGCGTACTCCTTCGAGTCCGTCGTCGACGAGGTCTGCTTCATCTTCGGGCCGATCATCTCGATCGGCCTGTCCACCGTGTGGTTCCCCGAGGCCGGGCCGCTGCTCGCCGCCGTGTTCCTGGCCGTGGGCACGTTCTGGCTGACGTCGCAGCGGGCCACCGAGCCGGTGCCGCATCCGCGCGAGCACCACACCGGCGGCTCCGCCCTGCGCTCCCCCGGTCTGCAGGTCCTGGTCGCCACGTTCGTCGCGACGGGCACCATCTTCGGGGCCGTGGACGTGGTCACGGTGGCCTTCGCCGAGGAGCAGGGCCACAAGAGCGCCGCGAGCCTGGTGCTCGCCGTGTACGCGCTCGGCTCGTGCCTCGCGGGAGTCGCCTTCGGGCTCGTGCACTTCAAGGGGGCGCCCGCGCGGCGCTGGCTGCTGGGTGTCTGCGCGATGGCCGTGAGTATGATCCCGCTTCAATTGGTCGGGAACCTGCCGTTCCTGGCCGCGGCGCTCTTCCTCGCGGGCCTGTCCATCGCGCCGACGATGATCACGACCATGGCCCTCGTGGAACAGCACGTACCACGCGCGAAGCTGACCGAGGGCATGACCTGGGTCAGCACCGGACTCGCCGTCGGGATTGCGCTCGGCTCCTCCGTGGCCGGCTGGGTGATCGACGCCGCGGGGCCGAGCGCCGGGTACGCGGTCCCCGGTGTGTCCGGGGCCGTCGCGGTGGCGGTCGGATTCCTGGGGTATCGCCGGCTGAAGAGGCCGGTTCCGCGACGGGGAGGGACCCATGAGCACGGGAACGGGCAGCAGGGGAACGGGCGCGGGAGCGACCAGCGGGAGGAGTCGAGCGGCGTGGCGTAACTGGGCGGGCAACATCACCTCCCGGCCCGCGCGCGAGGCCACGCCCGCGTCGGTCGACGAACTCGTCACCGCCGTCCGCGCGGCCAGGGCCGACGGCCTCACGGTGAAGCCGGTCGGCACCGGTCACTCCTTCACGGCCACCGCCGCGACCGACGGCCTGCTGGTCCGCCCGGACCTGCTCACCGGCATCCGCAGGATCGACCGCGCGGCAGGCACCGTGACCGTGGAGGCCGGCACCCCTCTGAAGCGCCTGAACGCCGCGCTCGCCCGCGAGGGCCTGTCGCTCACGAACATGGGCGACATCATGGAGCAGACCGTCTCCGGCGCGGTCAGCACCGGAACGCACGGCACGGGCCGCGACTCGGCCTCCATAGCCGCCCAGATCACGGCCCTGGAACTGGTCACCGCGGACGGCGACGTCCTCACCTGCTCCCGGGACGAGCACCCCGACGTCTTCGCCGCCGCCCGTGTCGGCCTCGGCGCGCTCGGCGTCATCACCGCGATCACCCTCTCCGTAGAGCCCCTTTTCTTCCTCAGGGCCCGCGAGGAACCGATGACCTTCGACCAGGTCACCACGGCGTTCGACGAACTCGTCGCCGAGAACGAGCACTTCGAGTTCTACTGGTTCCCCCACACGGACAACTGCAACACCAAGCGCAACAACCGCAGTCTGGGCCCCGCCGCCCCGCCCAGCGCGATCAGCTCCTTCGTAGAGGACGAACTCCTCTCCAACGGCCTCTTCCAGGTGGTCAATTCGCTCGGCAGGGCCGTGCCCGCCACCATCCCGGCCATCGCCAGGATCTCCAGCAAGGCCCTGTCCGCCCGCACCTACACGGACATCCCCTACAAGGTCTTCACCAGCCCGCGCCGCGTGCGCTTCGTGGAGATGGAGTACGCCGTGCCGCGCGAGGCACTCGTCCCCGCGCTGCGGGAGCTGAAGACGATGATCGACCGCTCCCCGCTGCGCGTCAGCTTCCCCGTGGAGGTCCGCACGGCACCCGCCGACGACATCACGCTCTCCACGGCGTCGGGCCGCGACAGCGCGTACATCGCCGTGCACATGTACAAGGGCACGCCGTTCCGTACGTACTTCAGCGCCGCGGAGCGGATCTTCGTCGCCCATGGAGGGCGGCCCCACTGGGGCAAGCTCCACTCGCGCGACGCCGAGTACTTCGCGAAGGCCTATCCGCGCTTCGCCGAGTTCACGGCCCTGCGCGACCGGCTCGACCCGGACCGCGTGTTCGGCAACGCCTATCTGCGGCGGGTCCTGGGCGACTGAGGGTCACTGCTCCGGGGTCTGCTGCTGTTGCTGTCCGTCGTCTCCGGAGCCGCCGCCGTTCGAGGGCGTGGGCGTGGGGGTCGGCGTCGGCGTGGGGGTGGGCGTCGGGGTCGGCTTGGAGCCGCCGTCGCCCTTGTCGCCGCCGTCGCCCTTGTCACCGCCGTTGTCGGTGTTGCCGCCCTGGTCCTTGCCGGTGTCCGACCCGGTGTCCGTGCCGCCGCCGTTGTCCGGCGAGGGCGTGCCGCTCGGGTCCTTGCCGGTGCCGTCGCCCTGCTGGGAGCCGTCGTCCTTGCCCGAGGTGCCGTCGTCGGACGGCTCGTCGGAGTGGTCGGTCGACGGCTTGTCGTCGGACTTGGACGAAGAGTTGTTTCCCTTCACGAAGTCCACGACCGACGTGCTCTTGCCGTCACCGCTGAAGCTCTGCCCGCTCACCAGCTCGTACGTGGTGATCCCGGCGAGGGCGACGCCGAAGACGACCGCGGCACCGACCAGGGGCCGCTTCCAGCTGGTCACCCGCGCGCGGTGCGTCGTGCCCTCGGTGAACTCGTCCGAAGGGAGCGGCGGTTCGCCCGGACCCGCGGGGCCCGCCTGGCGCAGCGCCCGGGTCCCCTGGTCGCGCGGCACCGGTCCCGCGGCGTCGACGGAGCCGAGGAGCCGGGTCCTGTCGGCGTCATCGGCGTACGGCAGCACGGTGGTCGCATCGGCGTCCCCGACGTGCGGCAGCGCGGTCGTCGGATCGGCGTCACCGACATGAGGCAGCGCGGTCGTCGCGGCGGCGTCACCGACGTGCGGCAGCAGGGCGGTCGGGTCGGCGGCGCCCACGTGCGGCAGCGCGGTGGTCGGGTCGGCGTCCGGGGCGGCGTGGCCCGTCGGCTGCCTGCCCCACGTCGTGGTCACCGGGCCCGTGCCGGTCGCGTAGCCGTGGCCGTACGTCCCGTGTGCCGTGGGAACCGCCGGGGGCCGGGCCTGTGCGGGCGCCGCTCTGAACGCCTCGGGGACGGGGGTGGCGGCCGTCACCGGCACCTGCTGCGCCTTCGGCTTGGCCTGCACCGCGACGTCGCGTATCTGCTCGCCCGTGCGCTTGAAGAAGTGCTGGAAGACCGTGCCGCCGCAGGTGGCGATGCCGCTCACCAGGCCCGCGCCGAGAATCGTTCCGTAGACGCCGAAGCTGGACGCGAGCTTCGCGGCGAGCACGGCGGCCACGGCGCTGCCCGCCACCTGCGGCACGCTCAGATCGAGCCGCTTCTTCTTCTGCTGCTCCTCGTCCGACGCGTCCTCCGACGTGCCCTCAGGCGTGTTCAGCGACGCGCCCTTCGCCCGCGCGCCGGTGTCCGGCTTTCCCCGCATCTCGGACCCTTGCCTTCCTTTCTCGACTCAATGCGCCTCAAGTCGGACCGACCCGACTTATCTCGCCTCAACGCATGACTCACGTGTCGGCGCATGAACTACGCGTCACCACACGAGCTGCGCGAGCCATATGAGAAAGGGACGTACGCCCGAAGCGAATAGTTCCGTTTCTGACGTTTACGTGAAGAGCGCCACCCATGCGCGGGGGCCGTGCGCCGCCCACCAGAGCCAACTCCCTTCCCCCGGGAGAAGTTCGGCGGCGTGCCGGTCCACCCGAGTGCCCCGAATGGAGTAGTGTTGCGAGCCCTGGGTCCGGTCTCCAGCCAGGGTGCCCGGGGCCAACCAGGACCGCCGGGAGGGGGCTCGCTGCACAGGGTGACGAAGTTGGTCACTTAGCGTTGCGAATAGGTAACCGTGCCATAACGGCGATCCAGGGCCCATGCCCGACACGCCGGGCAACTCGGCAAGGTTGTGGCAGGCTGCACCCGGGCAGGCCACACTCGACTAGCGGAAGCAGCGACGCACGTGACGTCGGCAGGCACCACCCGGGAGGTCCCCATGCCCGAACTGCGTGTCGTGGCCGTCAGCAACGACGGCACACGGCTGGTGCTGAAGGCTGCGGACAGCACGGAGTACACGCTTCCGATCGACGAACGGCTCCGCGCCGCCGTCCGCGGCGACCGGCCGCGTCTCGGCCAGATCGAGATCGAGGTCGAGAGCCACCTCCGCCCCCGCGACATCCAGGCACGTATACGCGCCGGAGCCAGCGCGGAAGAAGTCGCCTCGCTCGCCGGCATCCCCGTCGACCGCGTACGCCGCTTCGAAGGACCCGTGCTCGCCGAGCGCGCCTTCATGGCGGAGCGGGCCCGCAAGACCCCCGTGCGCCGCCCCGGCGAGAACACCGGACCCCAGCTCGGCGAGGCCGTCCAGGAGCGGCTGCTGCTGCGCGGCGCCGACAAGGAATCCGTCCAGTGGGACTCCTGGCGCCGCGACGACGGCACCTGGGAAGTCCTGCTCGTCTACCGCGTCGCCACCGAGCCGCACTCCGCGAGCTGGACGTACGACCCGCCCCGGCGGCTTGTCCAGGCCGTCGACGACGAGGCCCGCGCCCTGATCGGCGAGACCGACGACATCGCCGCGCCCGAGCCCAGCTTCCCGTTCGTGCCGCGCATCGCCCGGCTGCCCCGCGACCGGCCGCTCGACCGCGTCGGCGACCGGCCGGGCACGCCCGCGCCGGAGCCCGCCGAGGAACCCACGAGCCCGGGCAGCGCCATCGCAGAGCAGGAGCGCGACTCGCTCACCAGCCTCCTGGAGGCGGTGCCGAGCTTCCGTGGCGACATGGTCGTCCCGGAGCGCCCCACCACGGCCCCCGCCGAACTGCCCTCCGCGCAGCAGCAGGAGGAGCCCGAGCAGGAGCCGGAGGCCGAGGAGCCGCCTGCGACCGCGGCATCGGCCGGCTCCGCGTACGCGGACGTCCTGATGCCGCGCGCCGTGGCCAGCCACCGCGAGCGCCTCGTCGGCTCCACGGACCGCCAGGCCGAGGCCGACGGCGTCCGCCCCGGCCGCCGTGCCGCGGTCCCGAGCTGGGACGAGATCGTGTTCGGCACGCGGCGCAAGAAGCAGGACTGACGAGCGCGCGCACGCCGACCAGGCAGCGTGAAGGGCCCGTACGCACGATCCGTACGGGCCCTTCACTTTGCCTGCACGGCATCCCCGGAGGGACGCGATGAGCGCCGCCCCTCCGGAGAGAGGGACTCCCCCGGGGATACGGGCTACTGCGGCTCCGGCCCCGTCGCCACCGGGCGCGCCGGGTCCGACGACCACTCCGACCAGGAACCGACGTACAGCGCGGCCGGAATGCCCGCCACCGCGAGCGCCAGGACCTCATGGGCCCCGGAGACGCCCGAGCCGCAGTAGACGCCGACCTCGGAAACACCGGACGCACCGGACGCCCCCAGGGACGTGAAGCGGGCCGCCAGCTCGTCGGCGGGGCGGAAGCGGCCGTCGTCCGTGACGTTCTCCGTCGTGGGCGCGGACACGGCGCCCGGGATGTGGCCGCCGACGCGGTCGATGGGCTCCACGTCGCCCCGGTAGCGCTCGGCGGCACGCGCGTCCAGGAGCAGACCCGAGCGGGCAAGCGCGGCCGCGCCGTCCGCGTCCAGGCGGGCCACGGACTCCGGCACGGGCGTGAACGCGCCCTCCGCCGCCGGTCGCACGTCACCGGACTCCAGCGCGCCCGTCCACGCGCCGAGCCCGCCGTCAAGGACCCGCACCGACGGGTGACCCGTCCAGCGCAGCAGCCACCAGGCGCGCGCCGCGGCCCAGCCCTGCCCGCCGTCGTACACAACGACGTCCCGGTCCCCCGACACGCCCGCCGCCCGCATCACGGCGCCGAACCGGTCGACTTCCGGCAGCGGATGCCGGCCCCCGGAACCGGCCGGACCCGCCAGGTCGGCGTCCAGATCGACGAACACGGCAGACGGGATGTGCGCCTCCTCGTAGGCGGACCGCAGATTCGGGCCACCGAGCTGCCAGCGGACGTCGAGCAGCACTGGCGGATTCCCGCCCTCCAGGTCGCTCGCGAGTTCGGATGCGGAGATGATGGCATTCATAGGCCCCATCCTTGCGTACGGGGTGGCCGCCGCGCCCAGGTCCGGCTACCCTGCTCGGCCGGACCACGCCCGAACACGCGGCGTGCTGAAGTGGGCACACCGCGTACCGCAGACAGACACGGCTCGGCAACCGCGCGTTAACGGATGAGCAGTGACTTTTCGGGCACCCTCCACCAGGAAGCCGACCAGGGCGGCGCGGCCCGGAAGCGCTGGACGACGCGGGGTGCGAGCATCTGCACGGGCGGGCATGCGCGCGAGCTGGGTACGCGCGTTCGTAAGGCGAAGCGAAGCGGAGTGGCACCACGAGGGCCCGAGGAGAGAGTGACGATGACCGAGGCACGGCGGCCGGTCGGCCGGTGCGTACGGACCGCGCGGCGTACGCCCGGCACGCCCTGCTGGGTGAGCCTGATGGCACACGACCTGGCCGCGACCCAGGAGTTCTACGCGGCGCTCTTCGGCTGGACGTACCAGCCGGGGCCGCAGCAGCTCGGGCCCTATGTGCGGGCGATGCTCGACGGCTGTGAGGTGGCCGGCATCGGGCAGCTGCCGCCCGACCGGCACCTGCCCATCGCGTGGACCCCGTACCTGGCGTCGGACGACGCGGACGTCACGGCGGAGACGGCGCGGCACTGCGGCGGGACGGTCGGTGTGGGGCCGCTGGACGCGGGCGAGGCCGGGCGCATGGTGATCGCGTCGGACCCGGCGGGCGCGGTGTTCGGGATCTGGCAGGCCGCCGCGCACCTGGGGATGGCGGTGGTCGGGGTGCCCGGCGCGCCCGCCTGGAACGAGCTGGTGACGCGGGAGACGGTGGAGGTGTCGAAGTTCTACCGGACCCTGTTCGGCTACACCGAAGAGGCGGCCGTCTCCTCCGACGTGGACTATCTGACCCTCTTCCTGGAGGGGCAGGCGGTGGCGTCGGTGCACGGCGTCGGGCAGGCGCTGCCGCGCGACCGGGGTGCGCACTGGATGACGTACTTCGAGACGGCGGACGTGGACGAGGGCGTGGACCGGGTGACCGCGCTCGGCGGCCATGTCGTCCATGCGGCCCGTGCCGGTACGCACGGACGGATCGCGACGGTCGCGGACCCGGAGGGCGCGCTCTTCACGCTGGTGCGGACGGAGCGGCCCCGCGACGGGGCCTAGGGGCGCGCGACGGCGTCGACCGGCAGTACGTCGGGGGACAGGGCGCCCGCGCGCGCGGACGCGGCCGTCATGCGGCGCCGGTGGTGTCTGCGGCACAGCACCTCGTAGCCGACCTCGTCCGGGGTCCGGTCGACGTCGCCGACGACGACCTGGGCGCCCTCGACGACCATCTCGCCGCGGACGGTGCGGGCATGGTGCGTGGCGCGGGCGCCGCACCAGCACAGGGACTCGACCTGGAGCACCTCGACGCGGTCGGCGAGTTCGACCAGGCGCTGGGAGCCGGGGAAGAGTTTGGTGCGGAAGTCCGTGGTGATGCCGAACGCGAAGACGTCGAGGTCCAGGTCGTCGACGACGCGTCCGAGCTGGTCGACCTGCTCGGGGGTGAGGAACTGCGCCTCGTCCGCGATCACGTAGTCGGCCCGGCCGCCCTGGGAGAGGTGGTCGACCAGGTGGGCGTAGAAGTCGAAGTCGTCGCCGGTCTCGATGGCGTCGGTGACCAGGCCGAGCCGGGAGGAGAGCTTGCCCTCGCCCGCGCGGTCGTTGCGGGTGAAGATGAGCCCGGCCAGGCCGCGGGCCGAGCGGTTGTGCTCGATCTGCAGAGCGAGGGTGCTCTTTCCGCAGTCCATCGTTCCGGAGAAGAACACCAGCTCGGGCATGGGGAGTCGAGGGCCTTTCGGTGGAGGTGAGGGCGTGGGGGTGAGGGCGTGGGGTGCCGCCGGAGTGGTGCACAGGGGCGGCGGTCGGGCTGCGGGGCCCGGGTCCGGGCGGCGGGTTCAGGTGCGCACTTCGAGCAGCGGCACGAGTTGTTCGGCGGGGGTCATGGAGCCGTGGTTGCCGACCATCGCGGACTCCTTGGGCTCCCGCTCCGAGGCGATGATGAGGACGTCGTCGTGGGCGGCGGCGACGACGTCGCCGATGCGTCCGTGGACGCGCTCGTCGACGTGCGGCCCGAACCACCCGGCCGCGACGGCCTCGTCGCGCCCGGCGACCCAGAACCGGTCCCCCAGGACTTCGCGCCACACGGCTAGCACGTCGGACTCCGCGCCGGGCACGGCGTAGACGTGGCGGGCGCGGCCCTCGCCGCCGAGCAGGGCGACGCCGGCGCGCAGCTCCCAGTCCTCGTCGAAGTCGATGCGCGACGTGTCGTCGAAGGGGATGTCGAGCATCCCGTGGTCGGCGGTGATGTACAGGGCGGTGCGCGGCGGGAGCTGTTCGGCGAGGCGCTGGGCGAGCCGGTCGACGTACATGAGCTGGCCGCGCCAGGGGTCGGAGTCGACGCCGAAGCGGTGCCCCTTGCCGTCGACTTCGGCGTAGTACGTGTACACCAGGGAGCGGTCCCCGGCGGCGAGTTGCTCGGCGGCGAGGTCCATGCGGTCCTCTCCGGAGAGGCGGCCGCGGAAGGTGCCGCCGCTGAGGGCGACCTTGGTGAGCGGGGTGTGCTCGAAGGTGGGTGAGGACACCTGGGCGGTGTGGACGCCCGCGTCGTGGGCGCGCTGGAAGATCGTGGGGTAGGGCTGCCAGGCGTGCGGGTCGGTCCACGGCTTCCAGCGGAGCTGGTTCATGAGCTCGCCGGTGTCGGGGTTGCGCGCGGTGTAGCCGGGCAGGCCGTGGGCCCCCGGGGGCAATCCGGTGCCTACGGAGGCGAGGGATGTCGCCGTGGTGGCGGGGAAGCCCGCGGTGATGGGGCGTCCGGTGCCGCCGCGCGAGGACGCGAGCAGCGAGGTCAGGAAGGGCGCTTCGGCGGGGTGGGCGCGCAGCTGTTCCCAGCCGAGGCCGTCGATGAGGAACACGCAGGCGCGGTCGGCGGGGGCGAGCTCGGGGATGACGGGCGCGAACCCGTCGACTTCCTGGTGCGCGACGAGGGTGGGCAGCAGGTCGGCGAGCGATGCCGTGCCGTAGGCGGGCAGGGGTGCGGTCGTGAGGGCGAGGGGTTCCGCTTCGTCCCAGTCGGCAGTGACCATCAGCGGCGGGTGTCCGCGCCTGCGCCGGTGGCGGCGGTGGCCTCGGAGAGCGCCTGGGCGAAGGCGAGGGTCTGGCGTACGGCGTCGGGGCCGTCGCCGGCCTCGCTGACGCGCAGGCTGAGGTCGTCGGCGGTGGAGCTGCCGGTGTAGCCGTGGTCCGCTTCGCAGTTGGGGTCGCCGCAGGCGGCGGGCTCCAGGTCGATGCGGGAGACGGCGCCCCAGCCGATGGTGAGGACGACCTCGCGGGGCAGGGAGCCGGGGACGTACTTCTCAGGGTTGGCGACGACACGGCTGACGACCACCGACGAGATCCGGCCGATCTTCACGGATTCCGTGGACGTGGTGGCGTACGGCGTCGGGGAGGTGCTGTCGGCCGCCTGCTCGTCGGTGTGGCTGACGATGAAGCGGTTGTCCGTGAGGACGAGAACCGTCACATGGCGGCGGACCTCGTTCGCGTCGAACGTGGTCTCCTGGTGGACCAGGTACGACCCGATGGTCTCGCCGCCGATCGCGGCCTCCACCGCCTCGGCCACGAGGGCCGGGTAGTAGCCGCTGCGCTCGATCGCCGCGCGCAGCCCCTGGGTCGTCGTACCGGTCTTCGCCATGCCGCCCATCCTACGACCCGGTGCCTGGCCGAAGGCGCGCAGTGGCCGCGTACGGGACAGGCGCACGGGTTCCCGCGCGCGGGGACGGGGCCCCGGGGCCTCAGTAGGCGGGCAGGGTGCGGGGGCCGAGGTCGTCGCGGGCGGGTGGTGGGGCGAGGCGTACGGAGGCGCTGAGGACGGAGTGGCCTTCCTGGGCGACGACCACGGGTTCCAGTGAGACGGTGACCACTTCGGGGTGATCGTCGACGAGCCGGGAGAGGCGCTGGAGGAGCTCTTCGAGGGCGGGGGTGTCGACGGGGGCCGAGCCGCGCCAGCCGAACAGGAGCGGTGCCGTGCGGATGGACCGGACGAGGTGCTTGGCCTCGCGGTCGGTGACTGGAATCAGCCGGTGCGCGGTGTCGCCGAGCAGATCGGACGCGGCGCCGGCGAGCCCGAAGGAGAGCACGGCTCCGGCGACCGGGTCGTGTCCGGCGCGGACGACGGTGTCGACGCCGCGGGCGACCATGGCCTGGACGACGGGCCGCAGCTCGGCGGGCCTGCCGAGGGTGTGGGTGAGCTCGCGGTAGGCGCGGCGCAGCTGTTCCTCGTCGGCGAGGTCGAGGCGTACGCCGCCGAGGTCGGGGCGGTGGCGCAGGTGCGGGGCGGTGGTCTTGAGCGCCACGGGGTAGCCGAGCTCCCTGGCGGCCCGGGCGGCGGTGTCGGCGTCGGGTGCGGGCAGGGCCTGGTGGACGCGGATGCCGTAGTGGGCGAGCAGGTCGCGGGCGTCGGCGGGGTCGAGGGTGATGCCGTGGGCGGTGTCGTCCTTGGCGAGCAGCCGCTCGATGAGCTCCGCGGCGCCGGGTTCGTCGATGTCGTCGTACTCGGGGACCTTGCCGGGCTCGGTGATGTCGCGGCGCCACTGGGCGTAGTTGACGGCTTCGGCGAGGGCGCGGACGGCCCGTTCGGGGGCGGGGTAGGCGGGGATGCGGTAGGGGTCGGGGGGTTCCGTTTCCTGGTCCGGGGGTGCGGTGTCCGGGGGCGCGGCGGGGTCGGGGAGCGCGGTGTCCGGGAGTGCTGTCTCCGGGGGCGCGGGGTTCGGCGGCACGGTGTCCGGGGGTGCCGTCTCCGGGGGCGCGGTGTCCAGGGGTGCGGTGTCCGGGGGCGGTGCGGCGTGGGGGCCGGTGCTTGCGGCGGCGGAGAGGGCTTCGGCGAGGCCGCCGAGCTCCACGTGGACGACGACGACCGGTTTGGTGGGGCAGCAGGACGCGGCGGAGCGCAGTGCGGCGGCCAGGGACTCGCCCTCGCCCTGGCGGCTCGATTCGCCGAGGGAGGGGATGACGGTGACGACGACGGCGTCGCAGCCGTCGTCGGCGAGGGCGGCGCCCAGGGCGGCGCGGAAGTCGTCCGGGGTGGCGGCGGTGGTCAGGTCGCGCGGCGGCAGCGGGCGCAGTCCTTCGGCGACGCAGGCGTCGTACGTGAGCAGGCCGAGGGACTCGGAGTTGCCGAGGACGGCGATGCGGGGTCCTGCGGGCAGCGGCTGTCCGGCGAGCAGCAGGCCGGCGTCGACGAGTTCGGTGACGGTGTCGACGCGGATCACTCCGGCCTGGCGGAGCAGGGCGGAGACGGTGGCGTGCGGGAGGCGGGTCGCGGCGCCCGCGTGGCCGGTGGGGGCGATGCCGCTGTGCCGGGCGCCCTGGACGACGACGAGCGGCTTCACGGCGGCGGTGCGGCGGGCGAGGCGGGTGAATTTACGGGGGTTGCCGATGGATTCGAGGTACATGAGGGCGACGTCGGTGTCGGGGTCGTCGTACCAGTACTGGAGGACGTCGTTGCCCGACACGTCGGCGCGGTTGCCCGCGCTGACGCAGGTCGAAAGGCCCGCGCCGCGCCGGTGCAGGCGGGACAGGAGCGCGATGCCGATGGCGCCGGACTGGGTGAACAGGCCGATGCGTCCGGGGGCGGGCAGCGCGGGCGCGAGGGAGGCGTTGAGCCGCACGTCGGGCGCGGTGTTGATGACGCCGAAGGCGTTCGGGCCGATCAGGCGCATGCCGTAGGACCGGGCCTGGCGGACGAGCGCGCGCTGTCGTTCGCGGCCTTCGGCGCCGCTCTCGGCGTATCCGGCGGAGATGACCACGAGGCCTTGGACGCCGTGTTCGCCGCAGTCGGCGACGGCCTGCGGCACCCGGTCGGCGGCCACGGCGACGACGGCGAGGTCGACCGGCTCGGTGATGTCGCCCACGGAGCGGTGTGCGGGCACGCCGTCCAGGCCGGTCTCGGTCTCTTCGGCGCCGTCGGGGAGGGCGGCGTTGACGGCGTGCAGGCGGCCCGTGAAGCCCGCGCCGATGAGGTTGCGCAGGATGCCGCGGCCGACGCCGCTCTCGGCGCGGCCCGCGCCGATGACGGCGACCGAGCCGGGGGCGAGGAGGCGTTGGACGGAGCGGGCCTCGGCGCGCTGTTCGCGGGCGCGCTGGACGGCGAGGGAGCGGTCGGTGGGCTCCAGGTCGAGTTCGAGGCGGACGACGCCGTCCTCGAAGCTGCGCTGCTGCTGGTATCCGGCGTCCGTGAAGACCTTCACCATTTTGGTGTTGGCGGGCAGCACTTCGGCGGCGAAGCGGCGGATGTCGCGTTCCCGGGCGACGGCCGCGATGTGTTCGAGGAGGGCGGAGGCCACGCCGCGGCCCTGGTGGGCGTCCTGGACCAGGAAGGCGACCTCGGCCTCGTCCGCGGGGGCGGGGGCGGGGCGGCCGTGCTCGTCGATGCGGTCGTAGCGCACGGTCGCGATGAATTCGCCGCCCACGGTGGCGGCGAGGCCCACGCGGTCCACGTAGTCGTGGTGGGTGAAGCGGTGGACGTCCTTGGCGGACAGGCGGGGGTAGGGGGCGAAGAAGCGGTAGTACTTCGACTCGTCCGATACCTGCTCGAAGAAGCTGACGAGCCGGTCGGCGTCGTCGGCCGTGATGGGCCTGATCCTGGCGGTGCCGCCGTCGCGCAGCACCACGTCGGCCTCCCAGTGCGAGGGGTACGCGTGCTGGTCCGGCGGGGTCTGCATGGGGCCAGGGTACGGGTCGCGAGGCCGCGGGGGCCGGGGCAATGTAGGAGGAGAGCGGGCGGCGTCCGGGGCGGCCCGCGGAGCGTTCGTGGCGTCCCGGCGCGCGCGTCCCTGGTGTAGCGGCGGGCGCGTCCCTGGTGTGCGGCGGGCGCGTCCGTGGCGTCCGGCGGGAGCACCCGGGTCGGCATGAGACACTGGTCTAGACAAGTGTGAGACACCTGGAAGGGCAGCAACACATGGCTGAGCGCCGCGTCAACGTCGGCTGGGCCGAGGGCCTCCACGCCCGGCCCGCCTCCATCTTCGTCCGTGCGGCCACGGCCGCGGGCGTCCCCGTGACCATCGCCAAGGCCGGCGGCAACCCCGTGAACGCCGGCTCCATGCTCGCGGTGCTCGGCCTGGGCGCGCAGGGCGGCGAGGAGATCGTGCTCGCTTCGGACGCCGAGGGTGCGGACGCCGCCCTCGACCGCCTGGCGAAGCTGGTCGCGGAGGGGCTCGAGGAGCTTCCGGAGACCGTCTGACGCTGTCGGACACCGTGCGGCGGAGCCGCGTGGGCCCCTTCCGGGCGGCCCACGCGGCTCCGTTGCGTTTTCGGGTGTACGTGTTTGCGGGGTGTACGCGTTTGCGGGATGGACGTGTTTGACGAGCCCCGACCCCGGCACAGGAAAGCAGGCCCAATTACCGGCGAGGCGGCGGGACACCCACAAAAAGGGAGTTTGCGCGCGAGCCGCAAGTCGCCGGTCCGAAATTCCCCGCTCTTTGTATACGGCGCCTGCGTTAATTCCGTACGCGCACTTTGTTTACGGCACGTTGCGAACCCCTCACACGCCCGGTGCGCAGCCGCTGCGCGGCCGCCGCGCGCTCGGCGTGCAGGACCGTGAGCGCCCGCGCGCGGTCCGCGTCACCGCGGGCGACGGCGTCGACGACCGCGGCGTGGCCGTTCCAGGTCTCCATGGGCGCGGCCGGGACGTCCGTGACGTACATCCACGCGATCTTGTGGCGCAGCTGGGTGAGCAGGGCGATGAGGCCGGGGCTGGTGGACGCCTGCGCGAGCGTCTCGTGGAACCAGCCGTCGAGCGAGCGCAGGTCCTCGGTGCCGCCGCGCCTCGCGCGCTCCTGGCCGAGCCGTACGAGGCCGCGCAGGACCTTCAGATGGGCCTCCGTGCGGCGCTGCGCGGCGCGTGCGGCGGCCAGCGGCTCCAGGAGCGCCCGGACCTCCAGGAGGTCGGCGGCCTCCTGCTCGGTGGGCTCGGCGACGCACGCGCCCGCGTGCCTGCGCGTGACCACGAAGCCCTCCGCCTCCAGGGTGCGCAGGGCCTCGCGCACGGGGACGCGGGAGACGCCGTAGCGGCGGGCGAGCAGTTCTTCGGTGAGGCGCGTGCCGCGTTCGTAGACACCGGAGACGATGTCGTCCCGGATGGCTGTGCATACCGAGTGCGCGGGAATGCGCATGACGGACCTCCGCGTTAATTCCCTCAATGCCCGCGAAACGCGTCGTGCGACGCGCCTAATGACGTACGTGCGACAACTCCATGGACGATGGCTCCCTGAACTCTATTGCAGGCGGCCGGATTTTCCGACGGTGCGTCGGAATCCATGGATATCTTTTGGCCAAGGGTCTGCGTACGCCGAAAGCCCCGGCTCGGGTGAGCCGGGGCCTTCGCGGAGTGCTGCGGGTCGGACGCGGAGTGCCGCGGGTCAGGCGCTGACGCCGTGGGTCAGACGCTGACGCCGTGGGCGCGCAGGTACGCGACGGGGTCGATGTCCGAGCCGTAGTCGGCGCCGGTGCGGGCCTCGAAGTGGAGGTGCGGTCCGGAGGAGTTGCCGGTGGAGCCGGAGAGGCCGATCTGCTGGCCCGGGGTCACGGTCTGGCCGACGGTGACACTGAGGGACGACATGTGGCCGTACTGCGTGTACGTGCCGTCGTTCATCTTGATCACGACGTTGTTGCCGTAGGCGCCGCCCCAGCCCGCCTCGACGACGGTGCCCGCACCGACGGCGTGGACCGAGGTGCCGGACGCGGCGTGGAAGTCGATGCCGGTGTGGCTGCCGGAGGACCACATGCCGCCGCCCGCCTTGTAGGAGGTGGAGACGTACGAGCCGTCGACCGGCGCCACGTAGGCGTTCAGGCGCTTGCGCTCGGCGTCGCGGGCGGCGCGCTCACGGGCCCGCTCCTTGGCCTCCTTCGCCGCCTTGGCCTCGCGCTCCTTCTTGGCCTTCTCCTTCGCGGCGGCCTCCGCCTTGCGCTTCTGCTCGGCGGCCTTCTGGCGGGCCGCGTCCTCGGCCTTCTGCTGCGCGGCGGCCTCGGCGGCGGCCTGCTTCTGCGCGGCGGCCTGCGCGTCGACCTCGCTGGCGAGGGAGTCGCCGACGGAGATGGCCTGGGTGAGGCCGGTGTTCGTGTGCTCGGCGGAGGTGTCGGCGGCGAGCGCCGGAGCGGCCAGGCCCGAGATGACGCCGGTGGTGGTGAGCGCGGCGACGCCGGCGGCGTTGGCAGTGGTGCGCGAGATGCGGCTCGGGCGGCGGTGCTTGCCGGTCGGGCGGATGAGCGCCATGAAGCGGCTGGTCCTTTCCTTCCTTCTCGCCTACCGGGTTAGCTGACGGGTTCGGAGCAGGAAGGTCTCCTACGGGCTCCTCACCTTGCGGCAAGGGGTCCGATTCACCCCAGGGGACGGATGTGGGTCCCCGGCTCCCCTGGCTCGCGCCGTACGGGGACTCGGCGATGACTGTCCGGTGCCGCGGACGCGGCGTACTGCCTGACGGACAGCCTGGTCGACGCTAAACGGCTCATCTTTCAATCGACAAACGGATCACGCCTTTTGTAGCGCACGCCACAGGGCAGACACCCAACCTCCCTGCCAATTCGGACATATGGCAGCATGCAGGGACCCCGGGGGCTTCCTGAGCCTCCGGGGTCCCTTGTGTTACGTGGCGTTGCTACCGGTTTGTCCGCGCGGCCGCCGACCCTGGCTGGGCCGGGCCGGGCCGCCCCTGGCTGGCCGGGCTGGCCTGGCTGCCGCAATCAGCCGGTGACGACCGTCACTTCGCCGATGCCGAGCGCCTTCACGGGCTCCTCGATCTGCGCCGCGTCCCCCACGAGCACCGTCACCAGGCGGTCGCTCGGGAAGGCGCTGACGACGGCCGCGGTGGCCTCTACGGTGCCGGTCTCGGCCAACTGCCGGTACAGGTGCGCCTGGAAGTCGTCCGGCAGGTGCTGCTCGACCTGGTCGGCGAGCGTGGCGGCGACCGCGGCGGCCGTCTCGTACTTCAGCGGGGCGACGCCCACCAGGTTCTGCACGGCGACGTCGCGCTCGGGGTCCGTGAGGCCCTCCGCGGCGAGGGTGCGGAGCACCTTCCACAGGTCGTCGAGCGCCGGGCCCGTGTTCGGCGTGTCCACGGAGCCGCTGATGGCGAGCATCGCGGACCCGGAGCCGTCCGGGGCGGAGCGCAGCACCTGGCTGAACGCGCGGACGCCGTACGTGTACCCCTTCTCCTCGCGCAGGACGCGGTCCAGGCGCGAGGTGAGGGTGCCGCCCAGGCAGTACGTGCCGAGAACCTGGGCGGGCCACACGCGCGCGTGCCGGTCCGCGCCGACGCGGCCGATGAGCAGCTGCGTCTGGACGGCGCCGGGGCGGTCCACGATGACGACGCGGCCCGTGTCGTCGGCGGTCACCGGGGGCACCGGGCGGGGCTCGGCAGTGCCGCCCGTCCAGGCGCCGAGGGTGTCGGCGAGGACGGCGTCCAGGTCGGTGCCGGTGAGGTCGCCGACCACGACCGCGGTGGCCGCGGCGGGGCGCACGTGCTTCTCGTAGAACGCGCGTACGGCCGCGGAGTCGATGGCGGCGACCGTCTCCTCCGTGCCCTGGCGGGGCCGCGACATGCGGGCCGACGCCGGGAAGAGCTGCTTGGCGAGCTCCTTGGCGGCACGGCGGGCGGGGTTGGCGGTCTCGTGCGGGATCTCGTCCAGGCGGTTGGCCACGAGGCGCTCGATCTCGCTGTCGGCGAAGGCGGGCGCGCGCAGGGCGTCGGCGAGCAGGCCGAGCGCCTTCGGCAGCCGGGAGACGGGCACTTCGAGGGAGACGCGGACGCCCGGGTGGTCCGCGTGCGCGTCGAGCGTGGCGCCGCAGCGGTCCAGCTCGGCGGCGAACTCCTCCGCGGAGTGCTTGTCGGTGCCTTCGGAGAACGCCCTCGCCATGATGGTGGCGACGCCGTCGAGGCCCTGCGGCTCGGCGTCCAGGGGCGCGTCCAGGTGGATCTCGACGGCTACCAGCTGCTGACCGGGGCGGTGGCAGCGCAGCACCGTCAGGCCGTTGTCCAGGGCGCCGCGCTCGGGGGCCGGGAAGGCCCAGGGCTTGGCGGCGCCCGCCTGGGGCTGCGGGTGGAACTGCATCGTCACAGACGTCTCAGCCGCGGTCACTTCGCCGCCTCCTCTTCCTGGTCGGTCTCGTCGGCGGCGGTGCCGGGGATGGCGTCCTGGGGGGCCGCGTCTTCAGGGGCGTCGTCCTCGGCCGCGACGGGCTCGTACACGAGCACCGCGCGGTTGTCCGGGCGCAGGCGCGCCTTGGCGACTTCCTGGACCTCCGCAGCGGTGACGTCGAGGACGCGCTGGACGGCGGTCAGGGCGAGCTGGGGGTCGCCGAACAGAACGGCGAACCGGCACAGTTCGTCGGCGCGGCCCGCGACCGTGCCGAGGCGGTCCAGCCACTCGCGCTCCAACTGTGCCTGGGCCCGCTCCATTTCCTCGGGGGTCGGGCCCTCCTCGGCGAACCGGGCGAGCTCCTCGTCGACGGCGGCCTCGATGACGGGGACCTCGACGTCACCGGAGGTCTTCACGTCGAGCCAGCCGAGCGAGGGCGCCCCGGCGAGCCGGAGCAGGCCGAAGCCCGCGGTCACCGCCGTGCGGTCACGGCGCACCAGGCGGTTGTAGAGCCGGGAGGACTCGCCGCTGCCGAGCACCGTGAGCGCCAGGTCGGCGGCGTCGCACGCGCGCGTGCCGTCCTCGGGGAGGCGGTAGGCGGCCATCAGGGCACGGGCCGGGACGTCCTCCTCCACGACCTCGCGCAGCTCCTCGCCGATGCGCTCGGGCAGCGCGCCGTCCCGCGGGGGCTGCTTGCCGTCGTGCGACGGGATGGAGCCGAAGTACTTCTCGATCCAGGCGCGCGTCTGCTCCGGGTCGATGTCGCCCACTACGGAGAGGACCGCGTTGTTGGGCGCGTAGTACGTGCGGAAGAAGTTCCGGGCGTCCTCGAGGGTGGCGGCGTCCAGGTCGGCCATGGAGCCGATGGGCGTGTGGTGGTAGGGGTGGCCCTCCGGGTACGACAGGGCGGTGAGCTTCTCGAACGCCGTGCCGTACGGAACGTTGTCGTAGCGCTGGCGGCGCTCGTTCTTCACCACGTCCCGCTGGTTCTCCATGGACTCCTCGTCGAGTGCCGACAGGAGGGAGCCCATGCGGTCGGCCTCCAGCCAGAGGGCGAGCTCCAGCTGGTGCGCGGGCATCGTCTCGAAGTAGTTGGTGCGCTCGAAGCTGGTCGTGCCGTTCAGCGAGCCGCCCGCTCCCTGCACCAGCTCGAAGTGGCCGTTGCCGTGCACCTGCTGCGAGCCCTGGAACATCAGGTGCTCGAAGAGGTGGGCCAGGCCGGTGCGGCCCTGGACTTCGTGGCGCGAACCCACGTCGTACCAGAGGCAGACCGCGGCGACCGGGGTCAGGTGGTCCTCGGAGAGCACCACGCGCAGGCCGTTGGCCAGCCGGTGCTCGGTCGCTGTCAGGCCGCCGGAGCCGGCTTCGGCTGTGGCCGTGTGACCCATGGGCATGTACGTCCCTTCGATTCGATCGCGAAATCCTCGATATGTGCTGCCAGTCCTGCCACTGTAAGCAAGCGTGCTGACACCTGGCGAAGTTCCCGCTCCGCCCTCGGCGTAGTCGGCGTTCGCCGTCGGCGTGATCGCGTGCCGATCGGGGGGTGATCGTCGTTGGGTACGGGTTCGGCGAGGTGGGGAACGGGTTCGGCGAGGTGGGGCGCGCGGGTGCCGGGGCGGGGCGCTGGGGTGCCGGGGCGGGACGCGAGGTCGCCGAGGGTCATCCGCGGGTGCGGTGGGTGATCGCGATCCCTGTACTCCCCTTGCTCCGGGAGGCCGCCCCGGAGACCGCTCCTCAGACCGCTCCGGAGCGTGCTCCGGGGCGGCCGACCGCCTGGTTGCGGCGCGTCCGGGCCCGGGTCGTGGTCGGCGTTGTCAGTGGGACAGTCCACAATGGTCGGCGTCAGATCCCGCACTTGTTGGTGAAGGAGCCGCAGCAGCGATGGCCCGCCGCAGCACGAAGACCCCGCGACCCGACGACGGCGCTGCCTTCGAGGAGAAGATCCTCGACATCGACGTCGTGGACGAAATGCAGGGCTCCTTCCTCGAGTACGCCTACTCGGTCATCTACTCCCGCGCCCTGCCCGACGCCCGCGACGGCATGAAGCCGGTGCAGCGCCGCATCGTCTACCAGATGAACGAGATGGGCCTGCGCCCCGAGCGCGGGTACGTCAAGTGCGCCCGCGTCGTCGGCGAGGTCATGGGCAAGCTGCACCCCCACGGCGACGCGTCGATCTACGACGCCCTGGTCCGCATGGCGCAGCCCTTCTCCATGCGCCTGCCCATGGTCGACGGCCACGGCAACTTCGGCTCGCTGGGCAACGACGACCCGCCCGCGGCCATGCGGTACACGGAATGCCGCATGGCGGACGCCACCTCCCTGATGACGGAGTCGATCGACGAGGACACGGTCGACTTCACGCCGAACTACGACGGCCAGGAGATGGAGCCGGTCGCCCTCCCGGCGGCGTATCCGAACCTCCTGGTGAACGGCTCGTCGGGCATCGCGGTCGGCATGGCGACGAACATGCCGCCGCACAACCTGGGCGAGGTCATCGCGGCCGCCCGCCACCTGATCAAGCACCCGGGCGCCGACCTCGAGACGCTCATGAAGTTCGTCCCGGGGCCCGACCTGCCCACGGGCGGCAGGATCGTCGGCCTGTCCGGCATCAAGGACGCGTACGAATCGGGCCGGGGCACCTTCAGGACCCGCGCGACGGTCTCCGTGGAGAACGTGACGGCCCGCCGCAAGGGCCTCGTCGTCACCGAACTGCCCTTCACGGTCGGCCCCGAGAAGGTGATCGCCAAGATCAAGGACCTGGTCGGTTCGAAGAAGCTCCAGGGCATCGCCGACGTCAAGGACCTCACCGGCCGCGAGCACGGCCTGCGCCTGGTCATCGAGATCAAGAACGGCTTCGTCCCGGAGGCCGTCCTGGAGCAGCTGTACAAACTGACGCCGATGGAGGAGTCCTTCGGCATCAACAACGTGGCGCTGGTCGACGGCCAGCCCCTCACGCTCGGCCTCAAGGAGCTCCTTGAGGTCTATCTCGACCACCGCTTCGACGTGGTGCGCCGCCGCAGCGAGTTCCGCCGCGGCAAGAAGCGCGACCGGCTGCACCTGGTGGAGGGCCTGCTCGTCGCGCTCCTGGACATCGACGAGGTCATCCGCCTCATCCGCTCCAGCGAGAACAGCGCCCAGGCCAAGCAGCGCCTGATGGAGCGCTTCTCCCTGAGCGAGGTCCAGACGCAGTACATCCTGGACACGCCGCTGCGCCGCCTCACCAAGTACGACCGCATCGAGCTGGAGTCCGAGCGCGACAAGCTGAACGCGGAGATCGAGGAGCTCACGCGGATCCTGGAGTCGGACGCGGAGCTGCGCAAGCTGGTCTCGTCCGAGCTGGCCGCCGTGGCCAAGAAGTTCGCCACGGAGCGGCGCACGGTGCTCCTGGAGTCCGCGGGCGCCCCGGCCTCCGCGGTGCCCCTCCAGGTGGCGGACGACCCGTGCCGGGTGCTCCTGTCGTCGACGGGCCTCATGGCGCGTACGTCCAACGGCGAGCCCTTCCCGGAGGGCGACGGCAAGCGCGTCAAGCACGACGTCATCGTCTCGGCGGTGCCGTCGACGGCGCGCGGCGAGGTGGGCGCGGTGACGTCCGAGGGGCGGCTCCTGCGGGTCTCCGTGGTCGACCTGCCGCAGCTCCCGGACTCGGCGTCCGCACCCAACCTCTCCGGAGGCGCCCCGGTCGCGGAGCTGCTCTCCCTGGAGGCGGACGAGAAGCTGATCTGCCTGACGACCCTCGACGAGTCCTCGCCCGGCCTTGCGCTCGGCACCGAGCAGGGCGTCGTCAAGCGCGTGGTCCCGGACTATCCGGCCAACAAGGAGGAGCTGGAGGTCATCACGCTCAAGGACGGCGACCGCATCGTCGGCGCGGTCGAGCTCCGCACGGGCGACGAGGACCTGGTCTTCATCACGGACGACGCGCAGCTGCTGCGCTACCAGGCGGCGCAGGTCCGTCCGCAGGGCCGCCCGGCGGGCGGCATGGCGGGCATCAAGCTCGCGGAGGGCGCGAAGGTCATCTCCTTCACCGCTGTCGACCCGGCGGCGGACGCCGTGGTGTTCACGGTCGCGGGCTCGCGGGGCACGCTCGACGACTCGGTGCAGACGACCGCCAAGGTCACACCGTTCGACCAGTACCCGCGCAAGGGGCGCGCCACGGGCGGCGTGCGCTGCCAGCGGCTGCTCAAGGGGGAGGACTGCCTGAGCTTCGGCTGGGCGGGCCCGACGCCCCCGCGGGCGGCCCAGCGCAGCGGCCTGCCGGCCGAGCTCCCGGAGCCCGACCCGCGCCGTGACGGCTCCGGCGTTTCGCTGGCGAAGCCGGTGGCGGCGGTGGCGGGGCCGGCGGCGTAGTCGGGCGGGCCCCCGGCACCGGTTACCGGTGCCGGTTTCAGGCGGGGCCCTCGACCTCCATCAGGGCCCCGTCTGCCGACACAGACTCATACTCCGGCGCTTGCTCCGGCTCTTGCTCCTGTACGTAGCGCAGAACGCCCCACATGCCGAACTCATCGGCGTGCGGGGCGTCTTCGTCGCCCTCGCGGCACAGACTCAGCTGCTCGTGCAGCGCCGGTACGTCGATGCCGGAACCGATGAGAACGAGCTGGGTGAGCCGCTTCTCGCCGGGCTCCCACGGCTCGGGGTAGAAGCGCAGGAACCGCCCGACGGAGTGCACGGCGTACCGGTTGCGGGCGTCGGCGGCGCCGAAGTCCACGTATCCCTTGATCCGGTAGAGCCCTTCGGGCCTGCTGTCGAGGAAGGCCATCAGGTGCCGGGGGTTCATGGGCGCTTCGGAGGTGAAGGCGAGGCTTTCGTACCCGGAGTGCAGATGGGCGTGCCCGGAGTCGCCGTGGTGCCCGGGGTCACCGCAGCGGCAGTCGCCGTCGTCGTCCGTGCCCCGGCCGGCTTCGCCGTGGTCGTGCAGGTCGTCGAAGGACAGCTGCCCGACGCGCTCCTCCACGGGCTTGCGGTCGAGCAGGAGCTCCACGTCGACGCGTCCGTACGAGGCGGGGACCACGGCGGCCCGGTCGGTGTGGCGGCGCACCTCGTCGAGGATCCGGTCGCGCTCCGCCTCGCCGACGCGGTCCGCCTTGTTGACGACGACCAGGTCGGCGATGCCCAGGTGCCGGTCGACCTCGGGGTGCCGCTGCCGGGTCGCGTCGAACTCGGCGGCGTCCACGACCTCCACCAGGCCGCCGTACACAATGTGCGGGTTCTCGCTGGCGAGCACCATCCGCATGAGCTCCTGCGGCTCGGCGAGCCCGCTCGCCTCGATGACGATGACGTCGATACGGGCGGACGGCCGTGCGAGCCGCTCCAGGTACTCGTCGAGCTCGCTGGCGTCCACGGCGCAGCACAGGCAACCGTTGCCGAGCGAGACGGTGGAGTCGCCGAGCTGCCCGGCGACGGCCATGGCATCGATCTCGATGGACCCGAAGTCATTGACGATCGCACCGATGCGGCTGCCTCCGCTGCGGTGCAGCAGATGGTTCAGGAGTGTCGTCTTGCCGGAACCCAGGTAGCCCGTGAGGACGACAACCGGGATCTGTTGCTCACGCACGTGCGGCCCTTCGTAATCAACTCACGTCAAGGTGGATCAAGTCCCTCAGGGCACGTACATGTCGCGGGCGACGACGATGTACGGCGATTGAAGGCTGTTCCAGGATATGTGCGCGTAGACGTGCCGGTAGGTGAACGATTGTTAGCGGCGCTCCCGGGGCACACATTGGGCACGGCGCCCGGAGACCTCAGCGCAGTTGCCCGCTGTGCTTCCGTGCGCCTCCTCTCCGCCTCCCGGCCGATCAGAGCCGCTCGGCACTCTGGGAGACGGCAAGCGCCGCCCATCGCTCGCCGGTCCGCACCGTGTCGCCCCATACCCGAAGACCGGCGGACGGTCGCCTGGATCGGGGGTTGACATGGTCACACAGAAATTGGGGATAAGGGAGCTACGCTCCGCGGCCGGGGCGGGGCTTGCCTTCGCGGCCGGGTGCGTCCTCCTCCTGGTCGCGCAACAGCGCAGATACGCGCAGGTCGAACGGATGGAACGCGCCGACTGGCGGCGCGCCATGCTGGCAGAGCAGCAGGGCCTCCAGCGCTACCTGCTGAACAAAGCCATCGACGACCCGGACCTCGCCGCCGTGTTCAGCATCGCCGAGGCGGAGTCGCCCACGCAGCGGCGCCAGTTCCTGTTCGCCAATGCGTTCTACACCAACACACTCCTGGCCTACCGGAGCGGAGTCGTCACCTGGGAGGAGTTGCACGGCCACCTCCGTTGGATCTGCCAGAACCCGGTCTTCCGCACCTATTGGCAGGCGACACGTCATCAGCGCGCCAGCCTCAAAGGCACATCAGACGAGGCCCGGGTGGGCCGAATGGTGGACACCTTGATCCACAATCTGGATGAGACCGACTCCGAGGAATGGTGGGTGGTGGGAGAACCTCCGCCCGAATAAGCCCAGTTGGAGCACATCCCCGGAACGGGCACGTAACAATCAACAGCTAGCCTTGTCCCCCCTCCGCCGCCTGTCTCTTCAGGCGGCGGCTGGTTCCGTTGCCCCTGCTTTCCCTACCAACACCATTCCCATCAACCAGCTCCACCCTCAAGGACGGGGATCCACTTGAAGATCGTGCGCCGCATCGGTGTGCCTCCACGCGAACGTGGCAGTGTCGGCGGAGATACCTGCCCCGACATCTTCGAACTCAGCGACGGAAACTTCGCGATCATCGGGACAGAGGCCACGGCGACGCTCGACGATGAGCTCCCCCACGACGCCGCACGCGCAGCCGACGAACGTATCGTCGTCATCAGCCGCGAGACCCTGATCCGGGCCAAGGTCGACATCCCCGCGACCTGATACGCGCCCCACAGCTCGCCGCAGCGCCCGAACCCGGCGCCCCTTGTCGAGCCCTTACATGTGAGCAGCCTTCACCAGAGGTACACCCCTAACTTCAACTGGCTCGCTCCCCCCTGGTTGCACCTCCCGCGCCAAAGGACTCCCGCCACACCCGGGTACACCGGCGTCCCCCCTGATCTGCAGGGGGGACCGCCTTGAACCGCCCTGAAACCTCCGAACCGCCCCAGAGCGCGAAAATCGGCCACAGTCCAGCAAGCGCGGCACCGAATATCGCTATCCTCCAGCCCCCCGGAAAGGATTTCCGTTCGGGGAGGAACCGATGCCTCGTCAGCACATATGGCGTTCAGCAGGCACCGCCGCGGCGTGGGCGACAGCCATCGCTGTCGGCATCGCCCTCGTAGGCCTGGCGTCCATCGTCATCAGCGGCCTGCTGATCCGCGGTGTGGAAGCCGCCAACGACGGCAGAGACCGGGCAGCCGAGCGAAGCCACCTTGGGGACTACTTCGGCGGCGTGAGCGCCGTCTTCTCAGGACTCGCCCTGCTGCTCCTCATCGTCACACTGCTGTTGCAACAGCGCGAGCTACGCATACAGCGACAGGAACTCGCTCTTCAGCGCGACGAGCTGGCAGCGTCCCGTTCAGAGCTGCGTCGCAACGCGGAAGCAAACATGCGCGCACTGCACATTCAGCTGACCGAGATGGCCATGAACGACCCTCCCCTCGCCGAGGTATGGGCCGACCTGCCGACAGCCTCCACGACCGAACTGCGCCAGAACCTGTTCGCCAACCTGACCTTCAACCACTACGTACTGGCTTACAGCTGGGGCACCTACTCCGAGGATGACCTACTCGTTCACGCTGCGAACCTGCTGAGCAGTCCGGCCTTTCTGCGCTATTGGGACGCCGCTCGGGCGAAGAAGAGCCAGCTACTCCCAGACAGCGCAGAGGGACGGATGTTCCAGATCTTCGAGCGAGCTCTGGCCGACCCACGCCGGGCAACGCCCCCGCCCTCATCATGAACGGGGGGCTATGACCCGCCCGAGCCCGACCGCGCCGCTCAGGCAATCGGCGGCACCGCCACCGGCGCCACCGCCCCCACATACCGCGCCGCCGGGCGGATGATCTTCGAGTCCTCCGCCTGTTCCAGGATGTTGGCGCTCCAGCCGACCACCCGGGCGGCGGCGAACGTCGGCGTGAACATCTCACGCGGCAGGCCGCAGAGCTCCATGACGACGCCCGCGTAGAACTCCACGTTCGTGTGGAGTTCGCGGCCCGGCTTGAGCTCCGCGAGGATCTCCTCGACCTGCCGCTCCACCTCGACCGCGAACTCCACAAGCTCACCGCCGAACTCCTGGGCGATACCACGGAGCATGCGCGAGCGGGGGTCCTCCGTGCGGTACACGGGGTGCCCGAAGCCCATGATGCGCTCGCCCGCGAGGACCCGTTCCCGGATCCACGGGTCGATGCGGTCGGGCGTGCCGATGGCGTCGAGCGTGTCCAGGGCCCGGCTGGGGGCGCCGCCGTGGAGGGGGCCGGACAGCGCGCCGACGGCTCCCACCAGGCAGGCGGCGACGTCCGCACCCGTGGACGTAATGACACGGGCCGTGAATGTTGACGCGTTGAAGCCGTGATCAATGGTGGAGATCAAGTATTGCTCGACCGCCCGGGCCCGGGCGGCGTCCGGTTCCGAACCGGTCAGCATGTAGAGGTAGTTGGCGGCGTACGAGAGGTCGTCGCGCGGCTCGACGGGGTCGAGGCCCTGGCCGAGCCGGTACAGCGCGGTGAGCAGGGTCGGTACGACGGCGGACGCGGCGAGCGCGTCGGCGCGGCGCCGGTCGGCGCCGATGTCGTACACCGGCCGGAAGCCGCGCGAGGCGCCGAAGAGCGACAGGGCCGTGCGGAGCCCGGCGAGCGGCCCGGAGAGCGTGCTGGCGCGGGCGATCGCGGGCAGCGCCGCCCTCACCTCCTCCGGCAGCTGCCGCAGCGCGGCGGTCTGCTCGGTGAAGGCGGCTCGCTGCGCGGCGTCCGGCAGCGTGCCGTGGAACATCAGGTGCCATACGTCCTCGAAGCTGCGGGTCTGCGCGAGCTCCACGGCGGAGTACTGACGGTAGTGGTAGAAGCCCTCGTACCCCCTGACGTCGCCGAGCTGGGTCTCGGTGACGACGACACCCGCGAGGCCGCGCGGGACCTCGACGGGGGCGCTGGGGGTGGTGGCGGAGCCATTGATCGGCATGGTGTTCCTCGACTTCCTCCCTGGACTTGATTCGACTGTCCATGCTTGACTCAATCTCTGTCAATATTGATTAAATCAATGTGAACGTACAGGCATCGAGACGCAGATACGGTGACGCCCATGACGGATCAAGAAGCGGGCGCGTCCGCACGCGAAGGCCGACGGCTCAGCACCAAGGAAGCCGCGGAACTGCTCGGCGTAAAACCCGAGACCGTGTACGCGTACGTGAGCCGCGGGCAGCTCAGCAGCCGCCGCGGCCCCGGAGGGCGCGGCAGCACCTTCGACCCCAAGGAGGTCGGGGCCCTCGCCCGAAGGAACCGCCGCGACCGCGCCACCGCGCCCTCGGCCAACGAACTCTCCGTACGCACCCGCATCACGCTGATCGAGAAGGACCGCTACTACTTCCGCGGCGTGGACGCGGCCGAACTGGCGCTGACCCACTCCTACGAAGAGGTCGCCGAGTGGCTGTGGACCGGTGTCCTGCGCCCCGGCATCCACTTCACGGCACCCCCGGAGCCGACCAGTGCGGCGCGGCTCGCCATGCGCGCGCTCCCGGTGCACGCCGGCCCCACGGACCGGCTGCGCGTGGCTGCCATCTCGGCGGCCGCCGCCGACCCGCTCCGCTTCGACCTCTCCGAAGAGGCGGTGGTCGGCACGGCCCGCACGCTGATCCCCACCCTTGTCGCCGCGCTCCCGCCCGCCCTGCCCACCCACCGCGACGGCGGCCCGCTCGCCGGGCGCCTGTGGGGGCGGCTCAGCGGGAACAAGCCCGACGAGGCCTCGCTGCACGCCCTGGACACGGCGCTCGCCCTGCTCGTCGACCACGACCTCGCGGCGTCCACACTCGCGGTCCGCGTCGCGGCGTCGGCGCGCGCCCACCCGTACGCGGCGGTCTCCGCCGGCCTCGGCGTCCTGGAGGGCCCCCTGCACGGTGCCGCGAGCGGGCTCGCCCACCGCATGCTCCTGGAGGTCCTCGACCGCGGCAGCGCGGCACCGGTCGTCGCGGACGAGCTGCGCGCGGGCCGCCGCGTCCCCGGACTCGGTCATCGCCTCTACCCGGGCGAGGACCCGCGCGCACAGGCGCTGTTCGGCCTCCTCGAAGTGATGCCGAAAGCCGGCCCCGCGCTGGCGGCGGCCCGCGACGTGGTGGCCACCACCGCCCGCCACACCGACCTGCACGCCAACATCGACCTCGCGCTCGCCGTCCTCACCGTGTCGTCCGCCATGCCCGAGGAAGCAGGCGAGACGATCTTCGCGGTGGCCCGCACGGCGGGCTGGATCGCGCACGCCCTGGAGGAGTACGGGGAGCGGCCGATGCGCATGCGCCCCGTGGGTCAGTACGTCGGGCTGCGGCCGCCGCAGCCGCTGCCCGCCGCTCCGGACGCCTGATCGGGCGTGTGATCGGGCAGGGGATCGGGCGGGTGAATTCCGCCAGGCCGGGCGCGGGTTAGGCTCGCCTCCGTGAGTACGTGCGCGACCGCCTCGCGGGACCTGAACGAGCCTCTCGCGGGCACCGCGGCCACCGCCAGGACATGGCTGCTCCTGGAACAGCCCGGCCCATGGGGCGCCAAAGCGCTCACTTCCAGCCATCTGGACCCGGACGTGGGCCGCGCCCTGGAGCGTGCCGCCGACACCACCGGTGTGCGGGTCGCGCTCATCCGCCGCCCGGGGCGCCACGCCGACTGCCACACCCCCGCGCGGCACCACGTGTACGTGGCGCACACCTCCCCGGGCAACACCTGGCTGCGTACCCGCGTAGTGGACGATCCACGGCAGTTGCTCGGCCTGGACTTCGCGGCGCTCGGCGCGGGCGACCACGGCGGCTTCGGCACACCGCACACCGGTGCCCCGCTGGCGCTCGTGTGCACGAACGGCAAACGCGACCGGTGCTGCGCCCTGCTCGGCAGGCCGCTCGCCTCCGAACTGGCCGCCTCCGGTGAAGAGGGCGTCTGGGAAGTCACTCATCTAGGTGGTCATCGCTTCTCGCCCACGCTGCTCGTGCTGCCGTACGGATACGCGTACGGCCGGACCGCCGCCCACACCGTCAAGGAGATCCTCCAGGGCGTACGGGAAGGGCGCGTCGTCACCGACGGGTGCCGGGGCAGCTCCGCCTGGGAGCGCCCCGGGCAGGCCGCCGAACTGGCCGTGCGCACGGCGGTGCGCGAGAACGCGGCGGGTGCGCTGACCGTCGTCCGCACCACCGGTGCCGCGCCCCGCTGGGACGTGACGGTCGCCCACACCGACGGACGGCACTGGCAGGTCACCGTCGCGCCGGGCGCCTCGCTGCCGCCGCGCCCCGAGAGCTGTGGCGCGGCCCTGGGGTCACCGGCGCGGATGGACGTGCTGGCGGTGCGTGAGATCACGGACCTCGACGCAGGGGCGCCCGCGCGCGGGGCGTACGACGCGCACTGACTCCGTACGGGGGCGCACCGGCCCACGCCGCCCCTTCGCACGCGGTGCCCGGGAGATCCACGCCACACTCCCTTCGGAGGAGGCCGCCCGCCGCCGTACCGTTCGTACCCATGAGCCCGACTCCCCCTGTCAGACGCCTGCGCCTCGGCCTGCCGCGGCGCGTGTTCTCGCAGGTGCTGCTGATGCAGGTGGCGATCGCCGCCGGAGTCGCCGTGCTCGCCACCGGGCTCTTCCTCGCGCCGCTCAGCGACCAGCTGGACGACCAGGCCATGCGCCGCGCGCTCGCCATCGCCCAGACGACCGCCGCCCAGCCGCGGATCGCCGAGGACCTCACCTCCACACGTGCCTCGGCCGACGGCCCCGTGCAGGCGGTGGCGGAGCGGATCCGCAGGGCCAGCGGCGCCGAGTACGTCGTGATCATGAACAAGCAGGGGGTGCGCTGGTCGCACACCGACCGGGACGAGATCGGCAGGGTCGTCTCGACCGACCCCAGTGACGCGCTCGCGGGCCGCGACGTCATGGAGATCGACAACGGCACCCTGGGCCGCTCCGCGCGCGGGAAGGTGCCGCTGCGGGACGCGGACGGCACCATCGTGGGCGCCGTCTCCGTGGGCATCGAGTACGACAGCGTCCGCGCCCGCCTCATCCACACGATTCCGAGCCTGTTCGCGTACGCGGGTGGCGCCCTCGCCGCCGGGGCGCTCGCCGCGTATCTGATCTCGCGGCGGGTGCAGCGTCAGACCCGGGACCTCGCCTTCTCCGACATCTCGGCGCTCCTCGCGGAGCGCGAGGCGATGCTGCACGGCATCCGGGAAGGCGTCGTGGCCCTGGACCGGGGCGGACGGATCCGGCTGCTCAACGACGAGGCGCAGCGGCTCCTGGGGCTCGGCGCGGAGGCGATCGGGCGCCCCTTGGACGCGGCGCTCGGCCCGGGGCGCACCACCGACGTGCTCACGGGCCGCGTCACGGGCACCGACCTGCTGACCGTACGCGGCCAGCGCGTCCTGGTCGCCAACCGCATGCCCACGGACGACGGGGGCGCCGTCGCGACCCTGCGCGACCGCACCGAGCTGGAGCAGCTCGGCCGCGAACTCGACTCCACACACGGCCTCATCGACGCCCTGCGCGCCCAGGACCACGAGCACGCCAACCGCATGCACACGCTGCTCGGCCTGCTGGAACTGGAGCTGTACGAGGAGGCGGCAGAGTTCGTCGGCGAGGTGGCGGGCGCGCACCGGGTGACCGCGGAGCAGATCACCGAGAAGATCCACGATCCGCTCCTGTCGGCCCTCCTGGTCGGCAAGGCCACCGTCGCCACGGAGCGCGGCGTGGCACTCGCCGTCTCCGAGGACACCACGTTGCCCGACCGGCTCGTCGACCCGGGCGGCCTCGTCACGATCGTCGGCAACCTCGTCGACAACGCGCTCGACGCGGCCGCGGGCACCCGGCACGCGCGCGTGGAGGTCGCCGTGCGTACCGAGGGACTACAGGGACGCACGGTTGTCCTCCGGGTGCGCGACACCGGGCCCGGGGTTCCGCCCGATCAGCGTGAGGCGGTCTTCACGGAGGGCTGGACCACCAAACAGGCACCGGCGCACGGCAAGCGCGGCATCGGCCTCGCCCTGGTGCGCAGGCTCGCCGAACGGCAGGGCGGCAGCGCGCGGATCGGCGTGGCGCCGGACGGGGGCGCCGAGTTCACCGTCGTCCTGCCCGAAGGGCTCGCGGAACCGCAACCGGTCGTCCAGGAGGAGACACGATGATCGACGTTCTTGTCGTGGACGACGACGTGCGCGTCGCTGACGTCAACGCCGCCTACGTGGAGAAGGTTCCGGGCTTCCGCGTGGCCGGGCGAGCGCACAACGCGGCCGAGGCGCTGCGGCTCGTCGAGGAGCTGTCGGTCGATCTGGTGCTGCTCGACCACTATCTGCCGGACGAGACGGGGCTCACCGTGGTGCGCGCCCTGCGCGAGCGCGGCCACCAGACCGACGTGATCATGGTGACGGCGGCGCGCGACGTCGCCACCGTGCAGGCGGCGATGCGCCACGGCGCGCTGCAGTACCTGGTCAAACCGTTCTCGTACGCGGGGCTCCGCACCAAGCTCGACGCGTACGCGACGCTGCGCCGCACCCTGGACGGCGGGGGCGAGGCGGAGCAGGCCGAGGTCGACCGGATCTTCGGCGCGCTCTCGACGACGGCGGCGCCCGAGTTGCCCAAGGGGCACTCCCCCACGACCGCGGAGCTGGTCAGGCGGGCCCTGATGGCCGCTGACGGGCCGCTCTCCGCTCAGGAGTTGGCGGAGCGCACCCGTCTGAGCCGACAGACCGCACAGCGCTATCTGAAGCTCCTGGAGCGCACGGGCCGGGTGAGCCTGAGCCTCAAGTACGGCGACACGGGCCGCCCTGAGCACCGGTACGAGTGGGCGTACGGACGGTAGCTCGTCCCCTGCTCTCCTGACCCACCTGGCTCACCGGACTACCCTGCCGAACCGATCCGCCAACATCCCGGCACGTCGGCGTCACACGGCGCCTGCCCCGGTCAGCGAGCGCACCTCCGTCTCCGCGTGCTTGGCCTCGTCCGCGCGCTCGGGTGAGGTGACCGTGCCCAGCCAGCCCGCGACGAAGCCCAGCGGGATCGAGATCAGGCCCGGGTTCTCCAGGGGGAAGTACTGGAAGTCCACCCCGGGGAACAGGGCGTTCGGCCCCCCGGAGACCACGGGCGAGAGCACGACGAGCACGAGCGCGGGCAGCAGGCCTCCGTACACCGACCACACCGCGCCCCGCGTGGTGAACCCCCGCCAGAACAGCGAGTAGAGCAGCGCCGGAAGGTTGGCGGACGCGGCGACGGCGAAGGCGAGGCCCACCAGGAACGCGACGTTGAGGTCGCGGGCGAGCAGGCCGAGCCCGATCGCGAGGATCCCGATCCCGACCGCGGCCACGCGCGCCACCGCCACCTCGCTGCGCGGCTTGGCGCCCGGCCGCCGCAGCGAGGCATAGAGGTCATGGGCCACGGACGCCGATGAGGCGAGCGTGATCCCGGCGACCACGGCGAGGATGGTGGCGAACGCCACAGCGGCGACGACCGCGAACAGAACCGTTCCGCCTGTGGAATCCGCGCCGCCGCCCAGATCGAGCGCAAGGAGCGGAACCGCCGTGTTCCCCGCGGCGTTCGACCCGCGCACCGCGTCGCTGCCGACGATCGCTGCCGCTCCGAAGCCGAGCACGATCGTCATCAGGTAGAAGCTGCCGATGAGCCCGATCGACCAGACGACCGAGCGGCGGGCGGCACGCGCGGTCGGCACCGTGTAGAAGCGGGACAGGATGTGCGGCAGCCCTGCCGTGCCGAGCACGAGGGCCAGACCGAGGCTGATGAAGTCCAGGCGCGCGGTCCAGTCACCGCCGTACTTCAGCCCCGGGGCCAGGAAGTCCCCGCCGTGCCCGCTGCGGTCGGCGGCGCTGCGAAGAAGCTGGTCGAAGTCCCCGTGGAATCGCGTCAGGACGAGCACGGTCAGCGCGATCGCGCCGCCCATCAGCAGAACCGCCTTGACGATCTGGATCCAGGTGGTGGCCCGCATCCCTCCCAACGACACATAGATGACCATGAGCGCGCCGACGCCGATCACCGTCCACGCCTGCGCCGCCTCGCTCGTCCCGCCGAGCAGCAGCGCGACCAGTGAGCCCGCCCCCACCATCTGCGCCACCAGATAGAGAACGGACACGGTCACCGAGGAAGTTCCCGCCGCGATGCGTACGGGACGCTCGCGCATCCGCGCGGCGACGACGTCGGCGAGGGTGAACCGGCCGCAGTTGCGCACCAGTTCCGCCACGAGCAGCAGCACCACGAGCCACGCGACGAGGAACCCGACGGAGTAGAGCAGCCCGTCGTAGCCGTAGAGCGCGATCAGACCGGAGATGCCGAGGAACGAGGCGGCCGACATGTAGTCGCCCGCGATGGCAAAACCATTCTCCATGGGCGAGAAGAGCCGTCCGCCCGTGTAGAACTCCTCTGCCGAGCCCTGCCGGTTGCGGCTCACATACGTCGTGATCGCGAGCGTCACCGCCACGAACAGGCCGAACAGGACGAGCGCCAGCGTCTGGTGGTCATCGGTCACCGCTCGGCCCCCTGCTTGAGCTCCTGCTCTCTCTTCTGCTCGAACACGGCCCAGCGCAGATCGAGCGCCGCCCGGTCCCGGCGCAGCCGTGCGTGCCGTGTGTACGCCCAGGTCAGCAGGAACGTCGTGAGGAACTGCGCGAGGCCCGCGAGCATCGCGACGTTCACCGCTCCGCTGACGGGCCGCGCCATCAGGCCCGGCGCCGTCGTCGCCGTCACGACGTACGCGACGTACCAGGTGAAGAAGGCCGCAGCCGCGGGCACCACGAACCTTCGGTAGCGGCGGCGCACTTCCTGGAAGGCGGCGCTCGCCTGCACCTCCACGTAGATGTCTGCCGCGCTGCGCTCCTGTGCGGCGGCGGCCGGGGCCGGCGCCCGGGGTGTCGGCGCGCCCGTGCCGTCCAGCTCGCCCCAACCGGAGGCCAGCTCGTCGTACCACGGATCCTTCAGATCGCCGGGCCGGGCCCGCCCGCCATCGCGGCCGTCGTGGTTCTCCACCGAACTCTCCTTGTCCGCAGCCATGTTCGGCTGCGTGCCCAAGGATGGACAGAAGGGGAAGATCCCTGACTCTTCTCTCCGCGCTCTTCACCCCATCAGGTGATGAACGTACTCACCTGCGGGTGCTCCCCGGAGGCCGGACAAGACCGTTCTGGTAGGCGTAACGCACCGCCTGGGCACGGTCCTTGAGGCCCGTCTTGGCGAAGAGGTTGTTGATATGGGTCTTCACGGTGGCGGTGGAGACATGCAGCGTCCGCGCGATCTCCTGGTTCGTCAGCCCTTCCGCGATCAGGACGACCACCTCCGTCTCCCGGACGGTCAGACCGTCCGGCGGCTCCGCCGGCCGCGCGGGCGACTCCGGCTCCGACAGCCGCTCGAGCAGCCGCCGCTGGATCTTCGGCGAGAGCCCCGCGTCCCCCGAGAGCACGTCCTCGATGGCCCGCACGATCTCGTCGCCGCCCGCGTCCTTGGTGAGATATCCCCGCGCGCCCGCCCTGAGCGCGGGGAACAGCGACTCGTCGTCGGCGTACGTGGTGAGCACGACGACCTGTGTGCCCGGGTACTCGGACCGGATCCGGCGGGTGGCCTCCGCCCCGTCGCAGCGGGGCATGCGCAGGTCCATCAGCACGACGTCCGGGGACAGTTCGGCGACGAGCCGCACCGCCTCCTCGCCGTCGCCTCCGGAGCCGATGACCTCGACTCCCGGCAGCAGCCCCAGGAGCATCACGATTCCCTCGCGCACCACGGTCTGGTCATCGACCACGACCACGCGCGCGGGTGCCTTGCCGCCCCGCACCGGCTCCGCGCCAACGCCCCCACCACCGGCACCACCCCCCGCCACGGATGCACGCTCCTGGCGCCCGTCGTCCATCGTCATCCCGGCACCCTCAGCCGCACCACGAAGCCCTCCTCCTCCGGACCCGCCTCCAGCGAGCCGCCGAGCAACTCGGCGCGCTCGCGCATTCCCAGCAGACCGTACCCGGCTCCGGAGGTGGCGAGTTCACCCGGCGTTCCGCCGGAATCCCGCACGTCCAGCGACACTTCAGCCTCTCCGTACTCCAGACGCACGGTGACCATGGCGCCCGGCGCGTGCTTGCGCGCGTTCGTCAGGGCCTCCTGGGCGACCCTCCGCACCGCTTGTGATGCCTCCGCCGCCAAGGTCCGCCGCTCCCCCGAGACGGCCACCTCGGCCCCGTCCGACGCGACCAGCTCCCGCAGGAACTCCTCGACCGGCGTCATCTCGCCGCGCAGCGCGGACAGCGCCTGACGGGTCTCGGCGAGCCCCTCGGCCGCCATGGCCCGCGCGGCCACCACCCGCCCGAGAATCCGCTCCCGCTCCGCGTCCCTCTCGATGAGCAGGCGGGCCGCTTCCAGGTGGACCAGCTGGGCGGAGAGGCTGTGCGCCAGCACGTCGTGGATCTCCCGGGCGATCCGGGCGCGCTCGGCCAGCGCGGCCGACTCGGCCTCGGCGGCCCGCGCGGCCCGCTCCTGTGCGAGCAGCCGCTGGGCGTTGCCCCGGGCCTCGGCGTCGAGCCGCAGGACGTAGCCGGACAGGCCGAGCCCCGCGGTGACGGCCGCCGTGGTCGGCCATGGATCCTCGTTCACCACGGCGAACGCGGCCAGCGTCGCCACAGCGATGATCACAGCCACGGCGAGCGGCAGCCGCTCCAGGGCCAGGATGGCGCAGCCGCACCACAGCACGGTTGCGGGCAGGTCGAACCCGGTCACATGCGCCAGGAGGCCCGCGGCCACCAGCAGGCCGAGGGATGTCAGCGAAGGACCCAATCGCCGCTCCAGTGTGGCGCGGAAGTACCAGGCCGCCGCTCCCACACAGGCAAGGATCACCAGCGCCGCCAGGGCGAGGCCCCAGCCGGGGATCCCCCGGCAGAAGAGGGTGCTCCACAGCAGCATGCCGACGAACACCGCGCGTACGACCCAGGTGAGCAGCCGCCGGGGGCGCGTCAGTTCCTCACGGGCGAGCGCCTCTCTCGCGGGCCAGCTCGTCCAGGTGTCACGCGTCACGCGCGCTCCTTCACTGTCGCCACGGGCACTCCGTCACCGTACGCCGCCGATGACCGCCCGGCCGGGCTCAGGGACTGGACCCGTAGCTCCAGGAGCCCGGCGCGCACCAGCAGCGACGCGGCGAGGGCGAGCAACAGCGCGCCGGTGCCCTGGTGGACTCCGAGGAGGACGCCTATGCCCATGAGCCCGAGCCGTACGGCTATGCCGACGCCCCAGACGGCTGCCGTGGCCCTGGTCCCCCGGCTCCACGCGGTCCCGTCCTGCTCGACCCAGATGTGGCTCGTCCTGGCCCATGCGGCACCGATCAGGGCGCCGACCAGGACCTCGCAGCCCAGCAGGACGACCGACTCCGCCTCGTGATGCGGGTCGACGAGGCCGGACTCCCGCAGGCCCACATACGCCAGTACGGCAGGCGCCAGCCACCAGCGCTTGGATCCGGTCATGTGCTGGGGCCGCAGCTGGCGTGTGACGACCAGAGCGACTGCGGCAAGGATCAGCAGCGCGTTGGCGAACCCGGGCATCACGGCCTCCGATGGCGTGCGCGGACGACGAAGTACGACGTCTTCGACGCTACGGAATCGCGCAGGCCAGAAGATCGGAGCAGGGGTGGATCGTGGGTGGATCCGGTGCGTCCACCCGTGGGTGGAGAGCTCGCCTCACGAGCGGCGCGCCGGCGCGACGACGCCCACACACCACGAGCTGGAGATCCCAGTGACGAAACGGGACCAAGCGCTGAGCGCCGGACCGCTCGCCCGGTCCGGCGCCCAGCGTGCGTCGTGGCTACGCGTCGATGCGCGACCGGTCCAGCGTCGCCGCGGAGCTCGTGATGAACTCCTTGCGGGGCGCGACCTCGTTGCCCATCAGCAGGTCGAAGACCTGCTCGGCCGATTCGAGGTCGGCGATGTTGATCCGGCGCAGGGTGCGGTGGCGCGGGTCCATCGTGGTCTCGGCCAGCTGGTCGGCGTCCATCTCACCGAGGCCCTTGTAGCGCTGGATCGAGTCCTTGTACCGCACGCCCTTGCGCTCGAACTCGAGCAGGGTGTCACGCAGCTCGCGGTCCGAGTACGTGTACACGTACTTGTCCTGGCCCTTCTTGGGCTGGATCAGCTCGATGCGGTGCAGCGGCGGGACGGCTGCGTAGACGCGGCCCGCCTCGATCATGGGCCGCATGTAGCGCTGGAACAGCGTCAGGAGCAGCGTACGGATGTGCGCGCCGTCGACGTCGGCGTCGACGAGCAGGATGATCTTCCCGTAGCGCGCCGCGTCGATGTCGAAGGTCCGTCCCGACCCGGCTCCTATGACCTGGATGATCGCGCCGCACTCGACGTTCTTCAGCATGTCTGAGACAGAGGACTTCTGAACGTTGAGGATCTTGCCGCGGATCGGCAGGAGGGCCTGGAACTCGGAGTTCCGGGCGAGCTTGGCGGTGCCGAGCGCGGAGTCGCCCTCGACGATGAAGAGCTCACTGCGCTCCACGTCGTCGCTGCGGCAGTCGGCCAGCTTCGCGGGCAGCGACGAGGACTCCAGAGCGGTCTTGCGGCGCTGGGCGTCCTTGTGCTGGCGGGCGGCGATGCGCGTCCGGGCGGCGGCGACGACCTTCTCCATGACCGAGCGCGCCTGTGCCTTGGCGTCGCGCTTGGTGGAGGTCAGGAACGCCTTGAGTTCCTTGGCGATGACGTTGGCGACGATGCGGTTGGCCGCCGAGGTGCCGAGGACCTCCTTGGTCTGGCCCTCGAACTGCGGCTCCGCCAGGCGGACGGTGACGACGGCTGTCAGGCCCTCCAGGGCGTCGTCCTTGACGACGTCGTCCTCGGCGACGCGCAGCAGCTTCTGGCTACGGAGCGCCTCGTTCACCGTCTTGGTGAGCGACCGCTCGAAACCGGTCACATGGGTGCCGCCCTTGGGCGTGGCGATGATGTTCACGAACGACCTGATCGTCGTGTCGTACCCGGTGCCCCAGCGCAGGGCGACGTCCACGCCCAGTTCCCGCGTGACCTCGGTCGGCGTCATCTGGCCGTGGTCGTCGAGGACGGGCACGGTCTCCTTGAAGGTGCCCTGCCCGGAGAAGCGGAGGACGTCGCAGACGGCCTTGTCCTGGGCGAGGTACTCGCAGAACTCGCTGATGCCGCCGTCGAAGCGGAAGGATTCCTCACCCTTGGTGCCGCCCTCGCCGAGGCCGAACTCGTCCCGCACGACGATGGTCAGGCCCGGCACCAGGAAGGCGGTCTGCCGCGCGCGCTGGTGCAGGGTCTCCAGGCTGAGCTTGGCGTCCTTCAGGAAGATCTGGCGGTCGGCCCAGTAGCGCACGCGCGTGCCGGTGCGGGTCTTGGGGATCTTCTTGACCTTGGTGAGGCGCGCCGAGGAGTCGAACGAGGCCTCGGGCCCGGCCTTCGCGAAGGCGCCGGGGACGCCGCGCCGGAAGCTGATGGCGTGCGTGTGCCCGGCGCGGTCGACCTCGACGTCCAGGCGGGCCGACAGGGCGTTCACCACGGACGCGCCGACGCCGTGCAGGCCGCCCGACGCGGCGTAGGAGCCACCGCCGAACTTGCCGCCCGCGTGCAGCTTGGTCATGACGACCTCGACACCGGAGAGGCCGGTCTTCGGCTCCACGTCGACCGGGATGCCGCGGCCGTTGTCCCGGACCTCCACGGAGGCGTCGTCGTGGAGGATCACCTCGATACGGTCGCAGTACCCACCCAGGGCCTCGTCGACGGAGTTGTCGATGATCTCCCACAGGCAGTGCATCAGGCCGCGGCTGTCCGTCGAGCCGATGTACATGCCCGGGCGCTTGCGGACGGCTTCGAGCCCCTCCAGGACGAGCAGGTGCCGCGCGGTGTAGTTGGAACCGTCCCGGTCTGCTCCGGTCAGCAACGCTGTGGACGGCACGGACGTCTCGGCGGTCACGCGGTTCGCTCCTCGCTGAATTTCAAGAGAGGCCCTCGGGGGTAAGGGCTCGGCTTCGGCTGCCGGTCAGAGGGTACCGAGGCCTGGTAGAGCCGTTGTCACGCCACCCTCGACTCGGCCAAGCGTAATCCAGAAGCGCACGCGTGTTCGATCCCTCGTTGGAGTGAAGCGCACGTCACGTTCCCTTCCAGGCATGAACCATTTAGGCTCCGGGCACGTCCTCATGAACAACCGGCAAGCCAGCCGGAGAGGACCCGACCCAGCACAGCGCGAAACCGTACGGCACGTAAGACACGCGATACGGCACATTCGCCGCCAACCGGCAGCAGACAGCCGCCTCGAAAGAAAAATTCGAGGAAAAGCCACGAGCGGGAACGTTTTCGGCCTGGTTGGATGTTGACCCTGGTACGACAGCTCGTCGAGCTAGAGAAGAGGCGACGTGACTACTGTTCTGACCCCCGCGAGCCCCCTGACGGCCGCTGACCGCTGCGACCGCTGCGGCGCCCAGGCATACCTGCGCGTCGTCCTGCTGAGCGGCGGTGAACTGCTCTTCTGCGCCCACCACGGCCGCAAGTTCGAGCCGGAACTCAAGAAGATCGCCGCCGAGATACAGGACGAGACGGAGCGCCTGACGGCCGTGCCGGCCAACGCTTCCGAAGAGGAACGCTGACGCCTCGCACCACGACGAGCGAGCGCCGGACCACCAGACCGGCGACCGGGCGGCTGCCCCCTGCACCCAGGGAGCAGCCGCCCGGTCTCATGTCCAAGGCCTCTCGGCATCGGCCTCCGCAGCGCGGCTGCGACAGCGCCGTACAGGGCCTCCTGAGGCGCAGCTGGGGGAACTTCAGCCGTACCACTTGGTCACGCGGATCACGTCCGAGATCCGCGTATAGACCCCGGGGCTGTCCGCCCTGCCGCAGCCGCTCCCCCACGACACCAGGCCGATCAGCCGCCCGCGCGCGACCAGCGGCCCGCCGCTGTCCCCCTGGCAGGCGTCCCGCCCGCCCTGCGGCTCGCCCGCGCACAGCATGGACGAGGCCACGTACGTCCCGGCAGAGCTGTCCCGGTAGGCCTTCTCGCAGACGGCGTCCGACATCACCGTCACCCGCGCCGAGCGCAGCGTCTGCGCGTAATCACCCCTCCCCGTAGTGTCACCCCAGCCGTACACGGCCGCCCCTGTGCCCGGCCTGTACGCGGCGTCCCCCGCGCCGGCCATCCGTAGCGCGTACCGCTCCGGCAGCGGCCGGGAGAGGCTGAGGACAGCGACGTCACCGGCGTTCGTGCCGCTGTCGTACTCGGGGTTGATCCAGACACCTCGTACCGGAATCTCCTGCCCCTTACGCGTGTTCAGGTCGCCCCGGTTCGCGATGACCGTCAGGTCGTCGACCTGGCTGAGCGAGGTGCCGAGCACGTCCCGGCTCAGGCAGTGCGCCGCGGTCAGGACCGTCTTCGGCGCGATGACGGCGCCGCCACAGAACTGGCCGGATCTCGTGCCTCCGAACTGGTCACGACTGGAGAGCGCCACCGCCCACGGGCTGTCGGCCACCCGCACCGGAGTGCCTCCGATGACGATGCTGTCGGCTGTCGCGGGGGCCGTGGAAGCCAGGGGCAGCGCCGCCGCGGCGGCACCCAGGACCAGCGCTCCGGCCAACGTGCGGGCGAAGGGACGACGCATACGAAATCCTCACTCTGGGTTGCGGTCGCGTACCCAGAGTCAACCACCGTGGCATCGCCCGCACACTCGCCACGCAGGCAGCAGAAAGGCCCGGAGCCCCTCGTAAGAGGCTTCGGGCCTTTGTTGCGCGCTGTGCTGGCAGGCGCCGCCTGTCGCGGCTCTCAGGTGCCGTACGCGGCCTCCCGGGCGCCGCCGGAAGGGCGAGGACCTAGTCCAGGTAGTCGCGCAGTATGCCCGTCTAAGCGCTGCGCTTGACCTGCGTAAACGCTGGTCAGCCGTAAGCATGGGGGCCGAAATATCCTTAACTGGCGGCACGGACGGACCTGCCCCCTCGGGGGCCGCGCTCCCCCTTGACACGCTCTTCGCCCCGCAGGACGGTCCGAGCAAGAAGACGGCCCTGCCAGGTGCGGGAACACCAGACAGGGCCTTGATCGACACCTGACCTAGGCAGGCGACGACCCATGGCTGACTGTATCTACGCCGGGGACCCTGACAAGGGCCCATCTGACACAGCATCCAGCGAGCGCGCCGGAGCGCTCCCCATCCCTGAGCCGCTGCTCTGCCTGGCCGGGGCGGACCAGCTTCCGGAGCGCTTCGAGGACACCGCTCTTGAAACGCTGCACGCCGCCGCGCATGAGTACGCCCTCGCGGTGACCGAGAACGATCGCACGGGGGCCGAACTGATGGAGCGCCACCTCGGTGTGTTCCTGACACGCGCGCTGGCCTCCCTCGTCCTCGACTACGAGATCCGCGTCACCGAGGACGCCCCCGGCGCCGTCCCACTGGCCGTGTGCGGGGCGACGGCGATCGACGTCATGTACGAGGTCGCCACCCGGAACGGCTGGACAGCCTAAGAACCCGAGGGCAAGAAGCGCCCTCGCTCCGGTGACACCACGGAGCGGGGGCGCCTCACGTCCGGTCCGGCAGACATCCCCAGGGGCGCCGGACCGGGGCTCTCAGGCGGGCGCCTCCTCTTCGTACCGGGCACGCCCGTCACTGCCCGCAGGATGCTGCTCCAGCGGCACGACCCCCAGGACGAAGCGGCACGGCGGGCAGAGGTAGACCACGCGCCCGGGACCTG